>CAZQVX010000015.1:0-15852 GCA_964596845.1 uncultured Syntrophomonadaceae bacterium
TTAAGTGCGTGCCCGCCGCCTCGCGGACAAAAACAGGGAAACCGCCCGGCCAGATTCGCATCCAGCTCATGGGCACACCGCCGGCATAACAGCGCCGCGCCCTTTCGTAAAGCGCTTTTGATTTCGGGCGCTCCTCAGCATAGCGCTTCTCTTCTCTCGCCAGAAGGCCTTTAACTTTTTGCAGAGTTATCTCAGCCATAATTATTCCCTCCTCCTTTAAATTATATATTCTAAATGTTCGTCCAATTACCCGGGATGTCCTTTATCCCCGGTAAAAAAAAGGTATTTCTAACGCGGCAAAGAAATAAATAACATCTTTATAGTAATTAATCAAAGGGGTTGATTAATTTGCCCGGGGCTGAGTCTGCAGAGATCAAGATTGGCAAGAAAGCCTTTATTACAACAGCGATCATCATCTTGTGCCTCATGGTGTTATCCGGTGTCCTGACGCAGCTAATCCCCTCTGGGAGCTACACACGCCTGGAGGTGGAGGGGAAAGAGTTGATCGATCCCCAATCCTTTCACTTCGTAGAGAAGAGTTCGCTGCCGGTTTACCGCTGGCTGACCGCACCGGTGGAGGTGCTCTACGCCTCCAAAAATGCGCCTGTAGTCATAGTCTTGTCCCTGCTCATCCTCTTTATCGGCGGCGGCTATGCTATCTTGAACCGGGTGGGGGTCTTCAAGGAGATCATTGCCAAGATTGTCGGCCGTTTTGGCAAAAATCGCTACCTGCTCATCTGCCTTATCGCTTTGGTGTTCATGCTTTTCGGATCGACCCTGGGCATGTTTGAGGAGGTCGTCGCTCTGGCGCCCATCGTGGTAATCCTGGCCTACAATATGGGCTGGGATGCTCTGCTCGGCCTGGGGATGAGCCTGCTTTCCATCTGCTTCGGCTTTGCGGTGGCCATTTCCAACCCCTATTCTGTGGGCCTTTCGCAGCGGATGGCGGGGCTGCCCGTGTTCTCGGGAGCCTCTTTTCGGATGCTTGCTTTTCTCCTCCTCTATGCGCTCCTCTGCTTCTTTTTGGTGCGCTATGCTAAAAAGATAGAGGGCAATCCCCGCCGTTCTCTCATATACGCCGAAGATCGGGAGCTGCAGGAAAAATATTACGGCTCTGCAAACAGCGTTTCAGAACCGGTTTCCGATGCCGGTGCAAAAAGGCGGGTTACCAAAGCGGTGATCTGGTTTTTGTGCTGCTTCGGGGGGATCCTGGTGGTGATCGCCGCCGCCAACCTGGTTCCGGGGTTTTCCGATTTATCCATGCCGGGGATCGCGGTTCTTTACCTCGTGGCCGGGGTGGGCGCCGGTTTCTGGGGCGGCCTGCGCGGCAGAGAGGTGGCGCGAACCTTTTTCAAGGGCATTGCCGGGGTGGCTCCGGCGATCGTGCTCATCCTCATGGCCATGAGTGTAAGCTATATCATCGAGCGGGGCGGCGTCATGGACACCGTGGTCCATTATGCAGCCGGTCTAATCTCGGGGGCTTCTTCGTACCTGTCGGCTTACCTGACTTATGCCCTTGTTCTGGTGATGAACTTTTTTATCGGTTCCGCTTCGGCCAAGGCGGCCCTGCTCATCCCTATCCTGACGCCGCTGGCCGATCTTTCGGAGCTGACGCGGCAGACGATGGTTCTCGCTTTCTGTTTCGGCGATGGTTTCTCTAACGTCTTCTATCCCACCAACGGGGTGCTTTTGATCTGCCTGGGGCTGACCACGGTCAGCTATCCGAAATGGTTCCGCTGGGTCGGCTTATTGCAGCTTTCCGTGCTGGTGATCACAGCGCTGCTGCTCACAGTTGCGGTTTGGATAGGCTACGGTCCCTTTTGAAAACCGGCCGCAGTTGAGGTAAATTGTATCAGGGCGCCGTTATAAACCCGGGCCTTTGCCATAGACTTTAAGTATGGCTGTAAAGTCAGTCCACCCGGATTAAAGGACAGCGGACAACAGGATGACCGGGGATAATATGAAGAACCGCGGAAAGGATGAATTTGGTGAAAAGCTATAAGTGGCTGGTCGTGATTATTGTCGTCGTAGCGCTGTTTTCAGCAATCTGGCTGGCGCTCAACCCCGGCACATTATCTTCTTCCCCGGGGAGCGGTGAACGGGTGGTGGTAATTTATCTCCAGGGCTCTATTGACGAGGGCTCCGGAGGGTTCGGTTTTAGCCAGGGGATTACGCCGCGTTATGTGAAGGAGCAGCTGCAGATGGCGGAAGAAGACCCCCTTATCAAGGCAGCGGTGCTTAGAGTGAACAGCCCGGGCGGCTCAGTGGCCGCCTCCCAGCAGATCGCAAGCGATATCAAGGCGTTCAGCAAACCGCTGGTCATATCCATGGGCGATCTGGTTGCCTCCGGGGGTTACTATATATCAGCCCCGGCTGACGGAATTGTCGCCCAGCCCGGTACGCTCACGGGATCCATCGGGGTGATCACCCAGGCGATGGACATGACGGGGCTTTATGAAAAACTGGGCATAAAAATCGAAGTGATTAAAAGCGGCCGGCACAAGGATATGCTTTCACGCGAGATGACCCCCGAAGAAAGAGAATTGATGCAGACGCTTTCCGACGACATCTACGAGCAGTTTGTTTCAGATGTGGCGGCGGGGAGAAAGCTGGACAAAGAAGATGTCCGGGAACTGGCTACCGGGGAGGTCTATACCGGCACCCAGGCCCTGGAGCTGGGTTTGATAGACCGGCTGGGCGGTGTGGAGGCGGCGGTGCAATGGGCCGGAGAGATGGCTGGAATTGAAAGCCCCGAGGCGTACGAGTTTCCGCCCCCGGGCTTCTGGGAGCAGATCTCAGGTTTCGGACTGAAGATGGCCGCCTTGATAGATAAACAGAATACGCCCCCTGAAATTCAAATTCTAAATTACTTGCAGCAGCAATTCAACAACCTGCCGCATTTCTAGATGGAGGTAAAAAGATGAACATTTTGGAACTGCTTGACGGGGTGATCCGGAAACCGGCCGCCACCTTAAATTTAATCGCCCGGGAAAAACCGGTGGGCTGGGCGCTGGGCATATTTGCCGCCTCTGCGCTGTTCAGCGCAATCACAACGGACTTTTCTCCATTGGAAGCCGTATCGGAGTTTTTACAGCCACCGAATATTGCTGTCCAGATCATCGGCTCTCTCATCGGCCTCTTTGCACTTACCGGTTATCTACACCTCCTGTCCCGGATTTTTAAAGGCTCAGGCGGTTACTGGGGGCTGTTTTCGGCCCTGGGGTTTGCTCAATTCCCGGGGTTTTTGGTCCCTATTGCGGCGCTTCTAAGAAATGTGGGCGGCGTGCTCGGTGGAGTATTGGGTGGGCTTATCTCTTTCGGCTCGGCTGTCTGGGTGCTGGTCCTTTATATCATCGCCCTTCGGGAGAGCCGTGGGATTACCACCGGAAACAGCATTTTGACTTATTTAATAGGCGGGCTCATCATCGGAGCTCTAATCGTCATTGGAGCAATAGGCATATTCATTATGCTAGGGGTCTTTTCCTAAGTAAAAAAGCCCCGGTTTGCCTGCGGAAACTACAAAAATAGTTGCTGAGACGCTCTATCTGAAACAACTGTAGAAACCTATATCTGGGAGGAAATGCACAACTATGAACATCAAACCAATTGCCGGGCCGGCAAACCCCTGTTTCTCCTCCGGGCCCTGCGCCAAGCATCCCGGGTACAGCCTGGAGGCTTTACGAAATGCTCCCCTGGGCAGATCTCACCGGAGCGCCCTGGGCCGATCCCGCCTCTCCCTCTCCATCCAAAAGACGAAGGCGCTGCTCGGCATTCCCCAAGAATACCTGGCAGGCATAGTCCCGGCCTCAGATACCGGAGCCATGGAGATGGCCCTCTGGAACCTGCTGGGCGAAAGAGCGGTCGATGTGATCTATTTTGAAGCTTTCGGCAAGGGCTGGGCAAAAGACATTCAAGACCAGTTAAAATTGAAAAATGTGCGGGTGCTGTCCGCGGATTACGGTTTTTTGCCGGATCTGAGCCGGGTGAATTTTGATCATGATGTTGTTTTCACCTGGAACGGCACCACCAGCGGAGTGAAAATACCCGACGGCGGTTTTATTCCCCAAGATCACAAAGGGTTGACCATATGCGATGCCACCTCTGCAGTATTCGCCATGGAGATCCCCTGGGAAAAGCTTGACGCAGTCACCTTCTCCTGGCAGAAGGTGCTGGGTGGCGAGGCGGCTCATGGTATGCTGGTGCTCTCGCCCCGTGCGATAGAGCGCCTGGAGGGTTATGAGGCTCCCTGGCCCATCCCCAAAATATTTCAGTTGAAAAAAGAGGGCCGGTTGCTTGGGGGCATTTTTGAGGGCTCGACCATCAACACCCCCTCCATGATGTGCAACGAAGACTACCTGGATGCCCTGAAGTGGGCGGAATCTATTGGGGGACTGCCGGCCCTGATCAGGCGCAGCGAAAGCAACTTGGAGGCGGTTGCAGATTTTGTGGCGAAACATGACTGGATTCATTTTCTTGCTGCCGACGCGGCGATTCGCTCAAACACCAGTGTCTGTTTAAAAGTTGATCTGCCCCCGGAGAAGCTCAAAAAAGTGATTGCACTACTGGAGGAGGAGCAGGCGGCATACGATATCGGCTCCTATCGTGAAGCGCCGCCGGGTTTGCGCTTCTGGTGCGGCGCTACAGTTGAGCGGTCCGATCTGGAGATAGCCATGCAGTGGCTGGAATGGGCCTACCGGGAAGTTAGCACAATGTAGAAATACACACAATGTAAAAACAGGCAATGTAAAAAGAACTTGACATCCTGAGCCCCCCTGCTATAATGGTGATGTAAAGTAGTTTTGACATTACACGGCAGGGAGGCTTTGTCATGAAAGGGATTTTCAACAGACTTGGCTTTCGCCCCATGGATGAGATGGAAATGGAGATTTCATTAAAATCGTTGCGCTGGTCCTCTCTTTTTTCGGGGTGTGCACTTTTCGCCCTGACGGTTTATGAGAAAGTCACAACGGGTGAAATGGGCTGGGCTTTCTTTATCCTCATCACTCAGTACCTTGTATTTTGGATAGCCCATCTGGTGCTGACCAGGAAAATGGGCGGTGGTGCGGATGAAAAATAGAATCAGGGTTCTTCGCACAGAACAGGGATGGCGGCAGGAAGATCTGGCCCGGAAAGCCGGGGTGACCCGCCAGACGATCAATGCTATCGAAAACGACAAATACAACCCCACCCTGCTTCTGGCGATGAGGCTGGCCCGCTTATTAAAAACACCTGTTGAGGAACTTTTTAAGCTTAAAGATTAGTATTCCGGCGGGTGCATAGAGGTATCTTTCGTTCCGGTGCTGAAATAATATAGGTGAACGATGCCAGGCGTGAATTTAAAAGGTACAGGGCGTTCCGGCTTACCCTGTAATATAGACCCATCATAGGAGGCAGGATCATGTCCACTTATAATAGCAATTTTGAAAAGGCGCTTTCTATAGGGCGTCCTCCCAACATTGTAAAACTTTTCCCCAATTCCAGAGCTCTGCTTGTGAGCGGCAAGGTCATCGACCGGGCCATGCTGGCCAGGGGCGGGGCCATGACCATTGCGGCCAATGGACGCAGCAGCATTGTGATCCGCGGTGCGCTGCTTGCCGCCCAGCGGGCCAATGCCGCCATTATCATCGAGATTGCCAAATCGGAAGGAGGAGCCGCCGCTTACTGCCCCGTCAGCCTCTGGAATATGGCCGGCTATGTGGATCATTTCTGCAACGAATTGGGCATCACTGTGCCGGTAGCTGTTCATGCCGATCACTACGGGATCAAAAGTGAAAAAGATATAGAGCAGGGGCTGGTGGAGATACCGGGCATCTTTGAAGCCGGCATCACCTCCATTGCCATCGACGCCTCGCACCTGCCCGACGATAAAAACCTGCTGGCGAATATCGCTTTGAATAAGACCGTGCCTGCCTGGGCGGGCCTGGAGACTGAAGTGGGGGAGATTAAGGGCACAGAGGGGCTTTCTACCCCTGAAGAGGCTCTTTTTCTCATCCGGGGCTTGAATGCCCATGACATATTCCCTGATTGGATTGCCCTTAACAACGGCACCACCCACGGCATCGAAGAGAGTGACGCCGGCATCCAGGTTGATCTTACCGCCCAGATCCACCGGGCTCTGGCGCCCTACAAAATATCCGGGGCGCAGCACGGCACCTCCGGCAACAGCTCCGAGCGGCTGCGGCAGATTGCCGCCCTAACCAGCACCACCAAGGCCAACGTGGCCACCGCCCTGCAGATGATCTCCTGGGGGGTAAAGGTCAACGACTACGGCAACGCTTACCTGGATGACGCCGGCAATTTTATCAAGGTGGCGGGCAGCGGTGTTACGGAAGAGCTCTGGGCGGAGATGGTGGACTACGCCGCCGAAAAAGGGCTTAAAAAAGGTGACTACAAGAAGCTGAACCTGCCTTTTGAGAACAAGATTTTGGGGCAGGCGAGAGAGATCCGCGAGCGCATGGTCAGTGCGGTGGAGCACTTTGCCTATGATATGCTGGTCAATGTATTCAATGCCGCCGACACCGCCCCGCCGGCGGTGGAAGCCATACTCAAGGCTGGTTCGTATGACCTGGGCCCCAAGGGGGAGCGTATTGAAGACCCCTCTGACTGGACCCCCGATAAAATTGCAAAGATCTTCCTGACTTTGGACAGCGAGAAAGGCCCTGCCGGTGACTTTGACGATTAGATAGGCTGTTTGTCTCCCTTTCTACTACGGTCTCGTCGGTTTGCCCGTCAAGCCTGTGCTTAAGATCCGAGATTTGATTTTCAGCTCGACCTCCAGCTCCGGGAAGAGTTCATCCCAATGCCCCTCCATAGCCTTCCATTCCTTCGGGTAGCGCCTGCCGATAGCTTCGCCAAAAGCGAAAATATCGGCCTCGTAGCGGCGCGCTTTTTCCAGAGCGGCCAGGATCTCATTTTTCACCACGGCAGCGTGGCGCCGCTGCAGGGAGAGAAGCGCTTCAGGAGTGCTCAAATCGGTGATCCCCTGCACATCGTCCAGGGTGCTTTGAGTTGTAATCTCTACTGTGATCACCATCTTGTTCTCTTTTTTCTCAGGTTTGATTTTGGAACGAGCATCCTTGAGCTCAAGGGAAGCCAGGTTGTCTTCATCTCCCGGACATTTGACCACAACCATGCCGCTTTGAATCTTACCCAGAACCCAGAGAAGGCCGCGGCTCTCCGGCTTATTTAGCCAGCCCGCCAGACGATCTCCTTTGAAAACAGCTGTTCCTGTAAGGTGCAGCCGCTGTAGTTTAGGTTCTGCCGCTCCCGCCGGTCCGCTTGTTCCGGGATAATCGCCTGCATCGGTATTCTCGCCCGCCCGAATTAACTCTAACCTGGGCGCCACCGCGGCGGCGGTTTTGCTGTTAAGACGCTCGTTAAAAAACTTAAGGTCTACCCGGGGAGCTGCCGATAACCAAAGGCTGTTACTGATCAACCCTTCCAGCTCCGGGCCTGGACCGTCCTCCATTTTGGCGACGGTCTCCACTATCTCCTTGGCTTCAGCTCCATCTGCGATAAAGATCCATGCGCGGAGCCGCTGTTCCGGTACACGGGTGAAACGATCGACGACCCGAAATATCCCTTCGCGGGCTACCGCTTCGCTGATAATGATGTTGCGGTTATGGTCCCACATGAGTTTTCGGCTCGATTGCATGGCAAAATTCCGGGTTGTGTCGCTAATAGTGTAGCCTGTAGCGGTGTAGTAGGCTGATTTTGCCCGGATATCGCCACCCTGACCGGCGGCGGAGCTGATTTCACCAGGACGGATTACCGAAACCGTCATCTTCATTTTTCCCGCTTCTGCCGCCCGGTCAATCCCGGCGCAGCAGACTATGCCGCGCTGCTCCAGTTCAAAGTAGTCCCAGCAACCGGCGGTGATCAACAAAAGGAGCAGCAGAAAGAGCGGCAGCTTAGCGGGGTTTATCAAGGACAGGAGCTCCTTTGCCCCGCCAGGCGGCTGTGATGAGAAGCAGCAGCGGAAGCCCCACCTGAACCGCCAGCATGGAGGGGATTCCCTGGATAATCCGCTCTTTCAGCACAGTAACATTTGGAATGTGAACAATGGAAATGAGCACTAGCAGGGCCCCGACGGGATAGACCAGCGGCCGGTAGTCCTGCAACCCCGCCCAGCGGGCGGCGCCTTGGCAGATGCAGTAGTAATAAAGTCCGATCTTGAAAAGGGCGATTGCCATCCAGAGAGCCATGACCAGGGTTTCCTGGCGCTCAATAATATTACCTACGCTGATATAGCGAAAAAGAAAAGGCACCGGTGCTAAATAATCCTCTGTTCTTGAGCCCATCAGGGCCAGTGAGGCAATGGAAAGGGAGGTAAAGAGTAAGCTTGCAGGCACTATAGCCCTTAGCACCGACCTGAAAGCACGCCGTTGATTGTTCAGTGCCGGCAGAATCATCGCAACAAGGTTTGTTTCGAAGAAAAAAACTGTCGCCGGGTAAGCCCCCTTGAACACCGGTATTAACCCTCCGGAAAAAAGGGGCAGCAGTTGGGTAAAATCGAGGTCTTTGAAAATCAAAAGGAGCCCCCCTAGAGCGAAAACAAGGACCAGGGGCAACAGAATTTCGTTGATCCGGCAGAGCACCTCTAGACCACGGCGAACAGCATAGGCCGCGGTCAGCACCATGAGAGTAGATAAGGCCGCCACCGGCGTCTCCGGAAAAAATTGAATTTTGAGCAGTTCCGTGAATTCACGGATCACGAGCACGTTAATATAAAAGAGCAGCAAGAGATAGGCTAAACCGAGCAAAGTCCCCAGCGGCCGGCCGGTGATCTCTTTGCTGTATTCTATTATGGTCTGACCGGGGAAGCGCTGCCCCAGCTTCACATTGATTAATCCTACCAGAACAGCAGCGGCAGAAACGAGAAGAGCTGATAGCCAGACATTCTGTTTTGCCTCTTCAATTATCATAGCCGGCAGGATCAAAACCGAGGTGGCAATCAATAGGCTGAACACCAAGAAAGTCAGCTGTCTGGTTGATATCTTTTCATCCTCAATTTTCATTCGACTGTTCTCCTTCAAAGTGCTCCGGGGGCTGCGGTGTCTGTCCCGGCGGTTGGCGGCGTAAATCTCGCGAGACAATTGCCCGGGGCCGGCGCTGCAGCAGGGGCCAGGGCGCCCTGATAAAGACATCTTTCCATTCGCTGTATATGGAAGGAGCCAGCGGTGAAGTATAGGGGACGCCGTAGGAACGAAGTGAGACGGCATGGGCGAAAATGATAAAGTTCATCAACGCCACTCCAAGAAGACCCAGAAGGCTGCCGGCAATTAAAAGGGGGTATCTGAAAAGGACGATGGATTCAGAAGCCGGGGGGATGATAAAGCCGGAAACACCTGCAAGCGCAACGATGATGACCATGGCCGGGGTGACGATACCGCTGCGGATAGCAGCATCGCCGAGAACCAGGGTGCCCACGATGGCCACAGCCTGTCCCACCGCCCGGGGCATACGCAGCCCCGCCTCTTTAATAAGCTGAAAGATGGCCAGCATGAGCAGCGCTTCCAGCCAGGCCGGAAAGGGGATGCCCTCACGGGACCCGGCCATGCGCACCAGGAGGATGGTGGGGATCATCTCCGGATGATAGGCCTGCGCAGACACATAGATAGCCGGTAAATAAAGGGTGATGAAGTAGGCCCAGATCCGAAGCAGCCGGGTCAAAGAGGCGTAAAAGGGGCGACCGTAGTAGTCTTCGGCCACCTGGAATGTTTCCACCAGGAGATGGGGTACAGTAAGAGCAAAAGGGGAGCCGTCGGAAAAGACGGCTACCCGCCCCTCCAGCAACTTTGCTGCGACTACATCTGGTTTTTCGGTGATGCCCACTGTGGGGAAGAGGGAGTAAGGGGCATCTTCGATATAGCTTTCAAGATAGCCTGAATCGAGGACGGCATCGATCTCGATGCGCTCAAGGCGGCGGCGGATCTCTTCAACGATCTTTTCATCGGCAATTCCTTCGATATAGGCCATTACCACCGGGGTAGCGCTCTGTTCACCTATAACCAGTCTCTCCATCTTCAGTTGCGGGCCTTTAATGCGGCGGCGCACCAGAATGAGATTGGTGACCAGCTCTTCGATAAAGCTTTCCCGGGGTCCACGGATGACAACCTCTGTCTCGGGTATAACTACATCGCGGTGGTCATAGGCCTTGATATCGGCAAGAACTGCACGCGCTGCGCCGTCGAGCAAAAGAGTCAGCTTGCCGCTGAAAATACCATCTGTTACCTGCTGCATGTTCTCCGCCGAAGTGATCTCTCCGCTAACCAGGCACTGGTTGATGACCAGATCAAGCATCTCTGCCGGCGTCTTCTTCCCATCAGGATCGGTGAGGCGCGACTGAAGCATGAGCGCGTTCATGATCTCGGCAATCAAGTTCTTATCGATAAAGCCTTCCAGGTAGATCATAAGCGCCGGTTGGTGTTGCGTGCCGATTTCCAGATGCCGCATGACAATATCATCGCAGCGGTAATAGATCCTTTCCAGCTGCGCCTTGTTGCACTCCAGGGAGGTTGAAATCTTCGCCTCTCCGAGCTCATCCGCCGCCTCGCTGAGATCAAGGGCGCCTTCCAGACTCTTTCTGAGAAAACGCCGCTTCAACTTGTAGATGAACTTGCGAAATATCATTTTATCTCCAGCCCTTCGTATCTACGGCAATCTTTCCAATGATAGTATGGCAATTCTTAAACCAATTATGTCCGCGAGGGACACCAGGGCACAGCCTTCATCCCGCAGGGAGTCAAAGGGATATGCTCTCTATCCGGTTTAACATTAAAGATCGTCGGCGGAATTTAGCTGTCTTCACTCCCCAAAAAACAACACTGCTCTTGCCGTTGCTTAAAAGCAAGTGATCTTAGCAATAATCACAAAATAGCGGCAGGGATAGCTGAGCCATTTGTTAAATACTCACCATATTAAGTTGAATGGAGGAAGGCCATGATCAAGGATTTTAAAGGGAAAAATGCTTATATCACCGGTGGATCGAGCGGCATCGGGCTGGCGGCGGCGAAACAGTTGGCCGCCCTGGGTGCGAACATCATTGTATTTGCCCGCACCAGGGAGCGGTTGGATGCGGCGGCGGCGGAGATTAATGAGCAGCGCCTTTCGGAAGGGCAAAAAGTTAGCCCGGTGCAGGTCGATGTAGGCGATCATGAAAAGGTTCACCAGATCATGGAGAGGGCGGTGCTGGAATTTGGCCCCCCCGATCTGCTCATCAACTGCGCCGGCAAAGCCTATCCGCATTATTTTGAGGAGATCTCCTACGAGCACTTTGACCAGACCATGAAGACCAACCTCTACGGAATGTGGAATACCACCTCTGCCCTGGTGCCGGTGATGAAAAGGAGGGGTGGCCATATTGTCAATGTCTCCTCTATGGCGGGATTTATCGGTATCTTCGGTTATACCGCCTACTGCGCTTCGAAATTCGGGGTCATCGGTTTTTCCGAGGCTCTGCGGAGCGAACTCAAAGGTCATGGCATCGGGGTGTCGGTACTCTGTCCGCCTGATACCGATACGCCGGGGTTTGCCGCTGAGAACAAAACCAAGCCGGAGGAGACAAAGGAAGCTTCCAAAGGAGCCAGGCTCATGTCTCCCGATGAGGTGGCCCGGCAGCTTATTGCCGGCATTAAAAAGGGAGAACCGATGATCATCCCGGGGTTTGACGGAAAGCTGACCTGGCGGCTCAAGCGCTTTCTGCCGGCGCTTGTTGATGCGGTGCTGAATTCACAGATCCGGAAAGTGCAGGGGAGAGTCAAAACTGCAGGCGAGGAGGTAAACCCATGAATAAGCCTGGTAAATTGCAGGGCAAAAGGGTGATCATCACCGGGGCCGGCGGAGGCATCGGCAGGGCGACAGCAACCCTCCTGGATCGCGAGGGTGCAAATTTGGTGCTGGCGGATATTGATTCCGTCAAACTGGAGGAGACGGCAAAGGGGCTTTCCGAAACAGCGCTGGCAATAAAATGTGACATTACCAAAGGGGAGGATATTGATAAACTTGTCGCCGGGGCGCTGGATAGATTCCATGGAATAGATGTCCTGGTGAACAATGCCGGCATTATCATCCCCTCTCTCTTTGAAAACTGCCGGGGCGAGGATATGGAGAAGCAGGTGGCCATCAATTTAATGGGAACCATCAACATGACCTACAAAGTTCTCCCGGCACTCATAAAAGACGGCGGCGGAAATATTGTCACCATCTCTTCCATGGCCGGTATCATCCCTGAGACCTTCAGCGCTATTTACGCCGCCACGAAGTTTGCCCTGCGCGGCTTTAACCTGACGCTGGCTCTGGAGCTGAAAGAGCATCGTATTGCTGTCTCCACCATCTTCCCCGACACCACGGATACGCCCATGCTGCGCTTCGAGGCGGCCCACGGCGGATCACCGCTCACATTTTTAAATCCGCCTCAGAAGCCCGAAAACATTGCCCGGGCGGTGCTGCGGGCCATTACCAAACATAAGCTCGAGCAGTATGTGCCCTATTCCTCAGGCATCCTGTCGAAGCTTCTCATGATCGCCCCGGGGGCGGTGATCAAGCTGTGGCCTCTTCTGGAAAAGAGCGCCGAGAAGAAAAAGATCGCTTACCAGCGAAAATATAATATTGTAGAGGGGGAGGAAAGTAAAATTGACTAAGCCAAAGGGAAGCTGGATACCCATCCTGGCCATCCTCACCGGAGTCGGCCTGCTGCTCTTCTGGGTCGGCTTTTTTACCATCGGGCTGGCCCCCGAAAACCCGCCGCCGGGCTATTTTGAATACGAGCATTCTTTCCCGCTGCCTGATGTTATCCTGGCCCTGGCCCTCATCAGCGCCGGCTTGCTCCTGCTAAAGGGCAGGCCCCTGGGGGGGCGCATCGCGCTCATCTGCTCGGGCGCGCTCATATTTCTGGGCTTGCTCGATTTCAGCTTTAATTTCCAGAACGGGATTTACAGCTTATCTGCGGCGGAACTGCTGCTCAACGGCTTCATCAATATCTGGTGCGTTGTTTTTGGCGTAGTCCTGGCTTTTCATAAAAAAGGATAAATACTTTGCAGGAGGCGGTTTACTTGCGGCAGGTAGAGGCATCAGCGATAACCGATCTGGTGGCGGAAATGTGCCAAAAAGCCAATATATTTCTTGGGGATGACGTGGTCGACGCCCTGAAAAGCGCACAGGAGCGGGAGGAGTCGCCCGCCGGACAAGAGGTCCTGAAACAGTTGCTGGAAAATGTAGATATTGCCCGCAGCGAGCAGATCCCCCTTTGCCAGGATACCGGTTTTGCCGTCTTCTTCGTGGAATGGGGTCAGGATGCCCATCTCACCGGGGGTTCACTGGAAGAGGCGATCAACGAAGGGGTGCGCCGGGGTTACCGGGAGGGCTATTTGAGAAAATCTATCGTGGCCGATCCGCTGCAAAGAGTAAATACGGGCGACAACACCCCTGCAGTGATTCACACCACTCTGGTCCCGGGGGAGAGGGTCAAGATCACCTTCGCGCCCAAAGGCGGCGGCAGTGAAAATATGAGTGCTCTCAAGATGCTCAAGCCCTCTGATGGGGTGGAGGGTGTGGTCGATTTCGTCGTCAACCAGGTGCGAGAGTCCGGGCCCAACCCCTGCCCGCCTGTTATCGTGGGCCTAGGCCTGGGCGGCACCTTTGAAAAGGTGGCGCTGCTGGCCAAAAAAGCGCTGCTCAGGCCTCTGGGGCAGCCCCACCCTGATCCTTTCTATGCCCATCTGGAACAAAGGATTCTTGAAAAGATCAATGATCTGGGGATCGGCCCCCAGGGCTTTGGGGGACGGGTCACTGCCCTGGCGGTGCATATCGAAACCTTTCCCGCCCACATTGCCGGGCTGCCCGTTGCCGTAAATTTGAACTGTCACGCCGCCCGGCATGTGGAAAGATTCATCTGATTTACCAGCCGTACTTTATACAACGTTAAGGAGAGATCCCTATGGAGATCAAACATCTGCACACTCCCCTTAAAGATGTTGATGTGCTCGAACTAAAAGCAGGAGACAGCGTCCTCATCAGCGGGGTAATCTATACCGCCCGGGATGCCGCTCACAAAAAAATGGCAGCTCTTATTGATAAAGGCGAACCGCTGCCCATGGATTTGCAGGGACAGGTGATCTATTATGTGGGGCCCACCCCGCCTCCTCCGGGCCGCCCTATCGGTTCAGCCGGCCCTACGACCAGCGGGCGCATGGACCTTTATACCCCGGCCATGCTGGAGCAGGGGATGAAAGCCTGCATCGGAAAAGGCCTGCGCAGCGCCGCCGTTAAGGAGGCGCTGATGAGGCACAAAGCGCTCTACCTTGCCGCTGTGGGGGGCGCAGGGGCGCTCCTTTCCAAGCGGGTGATCAGCAGCGAGGTGATCGCCTATCCTGAGCTGGGGGCTGAAGCGATCCACCGCCTTGAAGTGAAAGACTTCCCCGCTACAGTGATCAATGACGCTTACGGCAATGACCTCTACGAATCGGGAATCAAGGCATACGCCAGGAAAGGAGCGGAAAGATAAGATAACATGAAGAATAAGGATAACCTTTTAGCTAAAGCCAACAAGCCTGCGGAGGAGGCCATGCGTCTGCATCCCTTTTACCGGGGCAAAGTAGAGCTAGCCCTTAAGAGCCCGGTGCGGGATGTGGGCGACTTTGCCATCTGGTACACTCCCGGTGTAGCCGAGCCCTGCAAGGCCATTGCTGAGAATAGAGATGATGTTTACAGGTATACCAACAAGGGCAATTTCGTAGCTGTCGTCTCTGACGGTACACGGGTTCTGGGGCTGGGCGATATCGGCCCCGAAGCGGCTATGCCGGTGATGGAGGGGAAAGCACTCCTTTTTAAATACCTGGGCGGGGTCGATGCCTTCCCCATCTGTGTGGATACCAGGGATCCCGACAAGATTATTGAGTTTGTAAAAGCTCTGCAGCCCTGCTTCGGCGGGATCAACCTGGAGGATATCTCCAGCCCCAAGTGCTTTGATATCCTGGATACATTGCGGAAGGAATGCCGCATTCCTGTATGGCACGATGATCAGCAGGGCACCGCTCTGGTCACCCTGGCCGGCTTGCTCAACGCGCTAAAGATCGTGGAGAAGAAGATTGGTGACGTGAGGGTTGTCATGATCGGGGCGGGCGCAGCCAATCTTTGCACCATGGGCTTGCTCATCGCCGCCGGGGTAGATCCGGGCAAGGCGATCATGGTTGACAGCAGGGGCACCCTTCACCGGGGCCGCAGCGATCTTGAAAAAGGCCATCACCTTAAGTGGGAAATGTGTATGAAGACCAATGCTGCCGGGCTGGCGGGCGGTGCGGCCGAAGCGCTGAAAGGGGCCGATGTGCTCATTGCTCTCTCCAAGCCGGGCCCCGGCACAGTGAAGCAGGAATGGATCGCCTCCATGGCAGAAAAATCCATCGTCTTCGCCTGTGCGAACCCTACGCCGGAAATCTGGCCCTGGGAAGCCAAAGAGGCGGGCGCAGCCATTGTCTCTACGGGTCGCTCCGATTTTCCCAACCAGGTAAACAATTCCCTCGGTTTCCCGGCAATATTCCGGGGGGTGCTCGATGTGCGGGCCTCCGCCATCACTGACAGCATGTGCATAGCCGCAGCCAGGGAGTTGGCGGCCTGTGCGCCCGGCGGCGGGATGGATCCCGACAGTATTCTGCCCACCATGGATATGCGGGACGTTTTTCCCCGCGTGGCAGCCGCCACGGCGATGCAGGCTATCGCTGAAGGCCTTGCCGGGGTTGAGTTAAGCCGTGAGGAGATCTACGAGAAGGCGGAGTCGACCATCCGCCGCTCCCAGGAACTGACCGGGTCCATGATGGAGAAGGGCTTTATTCTACCCGCACCCTGAGCTGCCGCAGG
>CAZQVX010000016.1:0-4777 GCA_964596845.1 uncultured Syntrophomonadaceae bacterium
CGAAGTGCTGGCCCGGCAGCGGCAGCGCTTTCAGGAAATGGGGGCTTCACTTTGAATACGCCCGTAAAGAAGCCCGGCTGAAAGAAGCGGAGAAGAAGGCAGCCGCCCCCGGTTTCTGGGAGGACAGCGCCTCTGCCCAGGAATTTATGAAGAACTTGGGCGCCTTGCGCGAACAGTTGCGTCCCCTGCAGCAGCTCGAGGAAGGCTTAGAAGAAATTGAAGTGCTGCTCGATCTGGCCCGCGAAGATCCTGAGAACAGCCGGGAAGCCCTGCAGGAGGCGGAGGCCGGCCTTAAAGAGAGCGCCCGGCAGCTGGATCGGCTGGAACTGGAGACCCTTTTTAGCGGTGAATATGATTTCAGCGATGCCATCGTCTCGCTTCACCCGGGCGCCGGCGGCCTGGAAGCACAGGACTGGGCTGAGATGCTGCTGCGCATGTACACCCGTTGGGCTGAGCAAAAGGGCTGGGAGATAGAGCTGGTCGACCTGCTGCCCGGAGACGAGGCCGGGGTGAAGAGCGCCACATTTGTTGTGCGCGGCCACGGGGCTTATGGGTATCTCCAGGCCGAGAAAGGGGTCCACCGTCTGGTTCGGATCTCGCCCTTTGATACCGCGCGCCGCCGTCATACCTCTTTTGCTTCCATTGACGTAATCCCTGAAGTGGAAGCAGAAGATTACCAGATAGACCCCGATGATCTGCGGATCGACACATTTCGTTCCAGTGGCGCCGGCGGACAGCATGTGAACAAGACCGACTCGGCGGTCCGGATCACCCACCTGCCCACCGGCCTGGTGGTCACCTGCCAGAACAACCGCTCCCAGCACAGCAACAGGCTGCAGGCAATGCGTATCCTGCAGGCTCGCCTGGCTGAAATTCAGCGCCGTGAACAGGCTGCGGAGATCTCCGCCCTGCGCGGCTACCAGAAAGAGATCGCCTGGGGCAGTCAGATCCGCACCTATGTCTTTCACCCTTTTACCCTGGTTAAGGACCACCGCACCGGGGTGGAGGTAGGCCAGGTTGAAGCGGTCATGGACGGATCACTGGATCCCTTTATCGAAGCGTTTTTGCGCCGGCAAGCCCGCAGCCGCACCCGGGATAAACATCTCTCCGAAAAAGAAGGCGGCCTCGATTAGCAGCCGTACCCTTTGCCCCCATTGTAAATGCTTGCGAGTTCCACGATGAGGGTTTTAGGGGGCCGTCCGATCCGGAATAATCGCTGTCAGGGAGGAATCACTTTGCGTCAGCTCAACCCTGCTCATATCAAAGCGGTCATCGATCTAATCAACCGGGGGCCTTATTTCCAACTGCTGTCCATGCAGGTCCGGGAGTTGGGCCGGGGCTTTTCCAAAGTTACAGCTGATCTGGGAAGAAAGCATCTCAATCCCTTCGGGGGTCTCCATGGAGGGGTCTATTCTTCGCTAATCGACACCGCTGCATACTGGGCGGTTTATTGTCATCTGGACGAAAACGCCGGTTTTATTTCCATTGATTTGAGCGTGGACAACCTGGCCTCTGCTAAAGAGGGGCGTCTTTTTGTTGAAGGACGGCTGATCAAGGCGGGTAAAAGTATCTGCACGGCCGAAGCTTCGGTTTTTGACTGCGAAGGTAAGACTTTGGCTCATGGTAAATCAAAGCAGATGGTCACTCCCGGCCTGCAGTCTATTTCACAGGCGGTTTTAGCAATGGGCGGCGAGCCTCTTCCGCCCAAGTTTATACATACTGACGATTTGGAGGTAAACCAGCCTTCAGGAGAGAGCCCTCCTTAATGAAACCGGGCGTTCCCTGTCGAACGATGGGGAAAGCCCGATGACGCCCCTTGCTGTTCCCTCTGCCCGGATCGCTCCCTTTTCACCTGTTATCAGACACCAATCCAGATTATCCCTGGTAAAAGTTAATATATTTTAATAAATAAGCAGGAATAAGGTTACCCCTGTCGAATAATGTTCTAAAATATTAAGTTTATGTTAAGTCAGGGGACGTTTACTCCATGATAGAAGCCAAATCACTATATCATCGTTACGATAAAAACAGCGGTTATGTCCTGAATGATCTGAATTTTACGGTGGAACGCGGTGAATTTGTTTTTGTGATCGGGGCCAGCGGCGCCGGAAAATCTACATTATTCAAAATGATCATCCGGGAGGTCATCCCTGCAAAAGGATCCCTTAAGGTTTTTGGACACGATTTGTCCCGGATGCCGCGTTACCGGGTGCCCTACTTGCGCCGTAACATCGGGATGGTTTTTCAGGACTTCCGGCTCCTGGAGGAGCACACCGCTTTTGAAAATATTGCCTTTGCTATGCGGGTTACCGGGGCTTCCAGCCGCGAGATCAGGCGGCGGGTGCCCTATGTTCTTGACCTGGTGGGGCTCCCCGAGAAGATCAGTGCCAGAGTGTGCGATCTTTCAGGCGGCGAGCAGCAGCGTATCGGTCTCGCCCGGGCCATCATCAATCGTCCCGCCTTGATTATTGCCGACGAGCCTACCGGCAATCTTGATCCTGAGAACTCCTACGAAATCATGAATATTCTGCGAGCCATAAACATCCGCGGCACCACCATTCTCGTAGCCACGCATAACCGGGAAATTGTCGATCGCCTGAAAAAGAGGGTTATTCTCCTGGAGAAGGGGAGACTGGCCGCGGACGAGGTAAAGGGGGTCTACGCCGGTGCATTATAACGGTTTGTTCTACGCCTGGGGCGAAGCTCTGCGCAGCCTTTACCGAAACAAGTGGATGTCTATTGCCTCCATCGGGGTGGTCGTGGTTACCCTTCTTATGCTGGGCGGGTTCATGCTGGTGAATCTGAATCTGAAACATATTACCGAAGATGTTAAAGAGCAGGTGGAGATTGTTCTTTATTTGGAAGAGACGGCTACCCTGAGCGATCGCAACGCTTTACGCGAGAAGCTCATCGCCCACAGCGCCCTGGCCGAGGTCCGCTTTGTTTCCAAAGATGAAGCACTGCGGCGCCTGAAGGAGCAGATGGGTGATATCGTGGAAGGATACGAAACTGCAGATGATAACCCCCTGCCCGATTCTTTTGAACTGCGGACTTCCCACCCCGAATCAGTGGGCGAAGTGGCGGAGGAACTGGCAGGTTATCCCGCAGTGGCCAAGGTTGATTACGGTAAAGCCACCGTGGACAGGCTGTTCACAGCTACCCGGGCAGTGAGGCTCGTGGCGCTGTTCCTCATGGCCGGCCTGGCGGTCACTGCTATATTCCTTATTGCTCATACCATCAGGCTTACTGTTTTTATCCGCCGCCGTGAGATCATGATTATGAAATATGTGGGAGCCACAAACTGGTTTATCCGCTGGCCTTTTCTCCTTGAAGGGCTTATTATCGGACTTCTCGGGGCGGTTCTGCCGCTGGCCGGTCTCTATTACATCTACCGGGCTGCCCTGGGCTGGGTGGCGGTAAACGACCTCATGTTTCTGACCCTGCTTCCCGCCTCTCCCATCATGAGCGAGTTGAGCAAATACCTGCTCCCTTTGGGTACGGGGCTGGGGATTTTAGGTAGTGCTTTTTCTATGGACCGCTACTTACGGGTCTAATTGAAGCAGTACAGTTGTTATATCCGGGAGGGATTTATGATGCGGCATAATAGACTACTGGCAATTCTGGCGGCGGTCCTGGTGCTGTTCAACCTGCTCACGGCAGTGGTGCCCGCCCATGCTGCTACGCTTGAACAGAAGCAGAAAGAAAAAGAGGCGATTGAACGTCAGCTAGGCCGGCAGCAGGGCAACCTCAAGCAGCAGCGCCAGGACGAGGCGGCGCTAAAGGGGGAGCTGAGCAGGCTTGATCAACGCATGCAAGAACTGCAGGCCGATCTGGCGAGGATCAACGGGGAAATTGCCGCCGCCGAAAGGGAGATCGCCCGGGTCGAAGCGGACCTGACTGCTGCGGAGGAAGAGCTGGCATTTAAGGATGATCTCCTTAAACGCCGCCTGAGAGCCATCTACGAACAGGGCTACGTTTCCTATCTTGATGTTCTCCTGGGGGCCAACTCTTTCAGCGATTTTTTAACTCGTTTTAACAGCCTGAGGATCATCGCCTCCAATGACCAGCGCCTGGTGGAGGAGGTTCGCGCCGAACGCGACCGCATCGAAGCCCTTAAAGAGGAGCTGGAGGAGCGCAAGAACAAACTGGAGGGCATGCGCCGCCGGATCCTGGACAACCAGGCAGAGGTTAGCAGGATTGTCTCCACCCGGGAGACGGTGCTGAAGGACTTGCAGGATAAGGTTGCGAGCAATATTAAGGCGATTAAAGATCTGGAGCAGGAATCCCAAAGGCTGGAAAATGAGATTCAGGCTTTAATGCGCGCCGGCAGGGACAGCGGGGGCGGCGGGATCGGCGGTAAACTATGCTATCCCATCGAACCGACAACCTGGATCAGTTCGGGATTCGGCTGGCGCCGTGATCCCTTTACCGGGGCTACCTCCTGGCATGGTGGTGTGGATATTGCAACCTACGGCCGGCCCAACTACATCCTGGCGGCGGAAAAGGGTAAAGTGATCATGGCCGGCTGGAACGGCGGCTACGGCAACTGTATTATTATCGATCATGGCGGCGGCACGGCCACCCTTTACGGGCACCTCAGCTCCTATTTGGTCAGCGTAGGCCAAAGCGTCAGCCGCGGCCAGCGTATTGCCAGAGCCGGCACCACCGGCAACAGCACCGGCGTCCATCTCCATTTTGAGGTGCGTGAATACAACAAGCCTCCCTACCGCTATTATCCCGGCGGGGCGCCGGACTATCGCTACAATCCCATGTCCTA
>CAZQVX010000016.1:4877-14858 GCA_964596845.1 uncultured Syntrophomonadaceae bacterium
GGGTTATAATATTTCTGATAGAGCCGCAAGGGAGAGGGGGGCTACAGACTCCGTGAAAAAAACCGAGCTGCACCTGAAGAAAAAATATATTTGGGGCCTGCTGCTCCTCTTATTACTGCTTCTGGCGGGAACAAATCTCCTTTCTTTTTACCTGGGCGCCGCCAGGGCGACTCCGGCTGAACCGGCAGGCGTCGATGAGGAACTCATTGTCCCGGAATCCCTGAGTCAGGAATGGAATATATTTGTAGAAGTGCTTGAGCGGCTCCAAAATAACTATCTTTACCCCCTGGACTTACCCGAGTTGGTCCGCGGCGCTGTTCGCGGCGCTCTGGAGGCTGTGGGTGATCCCCGCACCGGATTTTACGACGCCGGGGAATTAGAAAACCTTCTTATTCAGACAAACGGTTTTTTTGGCGGGATCGGGGTGCGTATTATCGAAGTTGGAGACGAAATTGTTGTTTTTGAGACGATTCCCGACAGCCCTGCGGTTGCTGCGGGGATCCTGCCCGGAGATCGCATCTGCCGGGCGGGTACCCGGGAACTGACCGGCCTGGGGCTGGAGCGCGCCGCCGAGATATTGCGCGGAGAGAAGGGAAGCAGTGTAGCTCTCTCCATCAAAAGGCCCGGTCGGGAGGGGGAACTAAATTTAAGCCTGATCCGGGATGAGGTTAAGACAGAGACTGTGTTCACAAGCTGGGAAAAACCGGGGTTGGGCTACCTGCGGATCAGTAACTTCGACAGCAATACCGGGGCTTCATTTTATGAGAAACTGCTTTATCTGGAAAAAGAGGGTTTACAGAAGGGCTTAATTCTTGATCTGCGTGATAACCCCGGCGGACAGGTTGAGGAGGCAGTTAAGGTGGCCAGGCAGATCGTCCCCGAAGGAGAGATCACCCGTCTGCTGGGGAGAGATGGAGAGATCCGGAACATCTATCAGTCCGAATCGCCGGGTAAAGATTACCCCATCGTGATCCTCGTAAATGAAGATACTGCCAGCGCGGCAGAGATTCTCGCCGGTGCGTTTCAGGACAGTGGGGCCGCCTTGCTGGTGGGAGTAAAAACATACGGCAAGGCCACAGTGCAGCATCTGGAGAACCTTTCCGGGGGCAATGCGCTTCTGCTGACCGTGGCTCGTTACCTCACACCTGCCGGAAGAGATATCAATGGATCCGGTCTGGATCCCGACATCGTGGTAGAGATGCCGCCGCTGCTGAAGTACTACCGCTATTTTTTCCCCGGAGCCCTGGCAGAAGGAGACTATGGCTCCAACGTGCAGATGCTTCAGGAGATGCTGGCGGAGCTTGGTTATAAGCCCGGCTCCAGCGGTTATTTTGACGAAGCCACCTCTACAGCGCTGGGATCCTTCCAAAGAGCTGCCGGGCTTAAGGCCGGCAAAATATTTGACGAATTTACCTGGGTTCAGCTCAGGGCGGCATTTGAGAAGATCGCCCGGGAGCGCGATCCCCAGCTGCGCCGGGCCATAGAACTGATTGAGCAGTCCGGCGCCCGGCCTGATCAGAGGAGGGAAGCCAGTTGAGCGCTATGATCCTGGAGCTGGTGAAGATAGTTCTGGCCACGCTGCTCCAGGCGCTGCCTCTATTCGGGATCGTGGTGCTGCTTGTCTATCTGCAGTACCGCCGCGCTGCGGGCATGGAACAAAAACTCTTCGGCCGGACGATCAACCCGGTGGGCCGCCAGGTCCTCATCTCAACCGGTTTAGGGATTTTAGGCGGAGTGCTGGCCAGCCTGATTATGCTTTTTCTGGGCCTTTCATTGACACAGATCGGGCTGCTGTTTATCTGGCCGGTAGCGCTTCTGCTGCTGCTCATCAACCCCCGCTACCTCTGTTTTTCTTATGCCGGCGGTATTGTCGCCCTGGCGGTACTGGCCCTGCGCTACTTGCTGCTGCCGCTTTTTCCGGCTCTGGCTGAATTTAGTCTGGTGGAATCTCTTCTGGGGGTTCATATCCCCGCCCTTTTGGCGCTGGTTGGTCTGCTCCACCTTATTGAAGCGCTGCTGATATACCTTGGCGGGCAGCGCGGAAGCAGCCCTCTTTACTACAAGCGCTCCGACGGTGAAGTGGTGGGCGCCTTCAGCCTGCAGCGCTTCTGGCCTATCCCCCTGGCGGCGCTTCTGGCTACGGTGGTTCTGGAGACCGAAATCCAGGGTGTGAGCATGCCGGAATGGTGGCCGTTGCTTAAGCCGGTCCTGGAACTGGAACCGGGACAGACATTGCAGTACCTGGCTTTTCCCGCCATAGCGGCGCTCGGTTATTCTGATCTGGCCCTTTCCTCCTCGCCCCGCGAAAAATCGGCGAGCACGGCGCGATATCTCTGCCTCTACAGCGTTCTCCTTACCGGTCTGGCCCTGGCGTCGGAATATTATCCCTGGTTGACTCTGGTCGGGGTACTTTTTGCCCCCCTGGGTCACGAAGCGGTGATCCATTATGGAAACCGCCTTGAACAGTCGCGCACAGCTCTTTATCGTTCTACCGCTGAGGGGGTCCCGTTGATGGCGGTCCTGCCGCAGAGCGCAGCTGCCCGGGCGGGCTTGCGTTCCGGGGATCTGATCCACCGGGTGAACAGCACACCGGTGCACAGCGATCTGGAATTTTTGATGCGGCTTGAAGAAAGCTACTTCATGGTTATGCTTGAAGGGCATCGGGATGGGGGCAGCTTTTCAGTCGTCTTGAACAAACAGCGCTCTGTAGAAAATAATCGGCCGGATCTACCTTTCTTTGAAAAAATTCCTCCGGCTGCCGGCCGGGCCGCACTCTGGCACCGGGGGGCGGCTCTAGGCCTGATCCCGGCGCCCTCCCGGCAGACGCCTATCTATGCGCAGGCCCGCCCGGCTGCTGCAACCGGCCTGTTGCGACGGTTTTGGGGGCGCCTGAAAAAACGCTAACGCTTTCGGCCGGCAACCTGTATAAGGAGAGTTTGACTTGATTGCTGCCGCTGCGGCTTCTTTTATCAGTATCTTTGTAGCTGAGTTTGGTGACAAGACCCAACTGGTCTCTCTTTCCATGGCCGGCCGCTACCCGCCGCTGCAGGTTCTGGGCGGGGCCATGACCGGAATGGCCCTGGTGATGGGCCTGGCGGTTGCTGCCGGCGGCCTGGTGGCCTCTTATATTCCTACGGCGGTGATCACGGCCGCATCAGGCATTTTCTTTATTATAATGGGAATCTTTACACTGCTTCGCCGTGAATCTGACAGGGGGCCTGCGGTAGGTCGCTCAGGGTTTTATCAGACTGCTGCGCTGGTCTTTCTGGCTGAACTTGGAGACAAAACCCAGATGGCGGCGCTGCTCCTGAGCGCTCATTTCAGCGAGCCGGCAGCGGTTTTCGCCGGGGCAATGGCGGCGATGTTTTTAAACCATGCCCTGGCTGTTTTTCTGGGAGGACGTTTATTGACCCGGGTACCTCCCCCCCTGTTGAAAGGAGTCACCGCGTCTCTTTTTATCGGCATCGGCTTACTGATGCTCATCCTTCCGGCCCTGGAGCGGGTATAAACCAGCCTTCGCGGGGCAACAATTCTTACATGGAATGATCTGCTGTAAATTCAAAATATTGCCGCCCATGGCATAAGATAGTCTCACCAGGGAAATCCCGCTGTGCTATAATTAATTGTGCCGGCAGGAGGGATAGAGAGATACATGCCCATGACAGGAGATTTTAAACTAAAAGCCGCTTTTAGCCCCTCGGGCGATCAGCCCGGGGCCATTGCCGGCCTGCTGCAGGGTTTGCGGGAAGATCTCTCCTACCAGACCTTGCTGGGGGTGACCGGTTCCGGTAAGACCTATACCATTGCCAATGTGATCGAGGAGCTGCAGCGCCCGACCCTGGTCATTGCGCCCAACAAAATTCTGGCTGCCCAGTTGTGCAGTGAATTCAAGGAATTTTTCCCGGAAAACGCGGTAGAGTATTTTATCAGTTACTATGATTATTACCAGCCTGAGGCCTATCTGCCTCAGAGCGACACCTATATCGAAAAAGACTCCTCGATCAACGACGAAATCGACAAGCTGCGCCATTCGGCTACCAGCGCCCTGCTGGAGCGCCGCGATGTGATCGTTGTAGCCAGCGTTTCGTGCATCTACGGGCTGGGCTCGCCCCGGGAGTACCGGCGGCAGCTGCTCTCGCTGCGCCCGGGTATGCGGCTGGGCCGCGATGAGATCATCGCCGCCCTGGTGGAGATCCATTACGAAAGAAACGAGATAGACCTGCACCGGGGTACTTTTCGGGTGCGCGGCGATGTGGTGGAAATAGTCCCCGCCTCCTTCGCCGAGGCCGCGCTGCGGGTGGAATTTTTCGGTGATGAGATCGAGCGGCTGCGCGAAATCGATCTGCTCACCGGCAGAGTTCTCGCCGAGCGGAACCATGCGGCCATCTTTCCGGCAACCCATTATGTGACCGCTCCCGAACAACTTAAAATAGCCGCGGCAGCCATTGGGGATGAGCTGGAGCAGCGCCTGTCCGAACTTAAGGCCTCGGGCAAACTCCTGGAGGCACAGAGGTTGGAGCAGCGGACCCGCTTTGACCTGGAGATGATTCAGGAGATCGGTTTCTGTTCGGGGATCGAGAACTACTCCCGCCACCTGGACGGGCGCTCCCCCGGCAGCCGGCCCTGGACCCTGCTTGACTATTTTCCGCCGGACTTTTTGCTGGTGATCGACGAATCTCATATCACCATCCCCCAGATCAACGGGATGTACCGGGGCGACCTGTCAAGAAAGAGCACCCTGGTGGATCACGGGTTTCGCCTTCCTTCAGCCCTGGACAACCGTCCGCTGCGCTTCGATGAATTCGAAAGCCTCATCGGTCAGGCTCTCTTTGTTTCGGCTACTCCCGGGCCCTGGGAGCTGGAACAGAGCGGTAAAGTAGTGGAGCAGATCATCCGCCCCACCGGCCTGGTCGACCCTCTGGTGGAGGTGCGTCCGGCAGCGGGGCAGGTGGACGACCTCTACGGTGAGATCCGGATTCGCGCTGAAGCGGGGGAGAGGGTCCTGGTCACAACGATGACCAAACGGATGGCCGAAGACCTCACCGATTATTATCGCGAAATGGGGCTGCGGGTGCGCTATATGCACTCTGATATCGCTGCCCTGGAGCGGATGTCCATTATCAGGGGGCTGCGCCTGGGTGAATTTGATATCCTTATCGGGATTAACCTTTTAAGGGAGGGGCTGGATCTGCCCGAGGTCTCGCTGGTGGCGATTTTCGATGCAGATAAGGAAGGTTTTCTCCGCTCCGACCGCTCCCTCATTCAGACTATAGGAAGGACCGCCCGGAATGCTGAGGGCCGGGTGATCATGTATGCCGAAGGGATTACCCCCTCTATGAGGCGGGCTCTGGATGAGACTGAACGGCGCCGCCGGAAACAGGTAGCCTACAACCGGGAACACGGAATCACGCCGCGCACAATCGTTAAGCCGGTGCGCGGCCTCATCTCAGCTACCGTTGCGGCGGCGGAAGACGAAGAAAAATATCTGGCCGGCGATGCCGCTGTGCTTGATCCCGGCCGGCGCCGAGAACTGATCAGAGAACTGCGCCAAAAGATGCAGCAGGCGTCAAAAGAGTTGGCTTTTGAGAGGGCTGCCGAGCTGCGCGATGTAATTTTTGAACTGGAGAGAGGCGGCGCCTTCCCTTCCAGGCCGGCCCGGCGGGAAGACCATCGCCAGAGAAACGAGGTAGGATTTTGAACGAAGAAACTATTGTCATCCGCGGCGCCAGGGAGCATAATCTGAAAAATGTTAACCTGGTTTTACCCCGCAATCGCCTCATTGTATTCACCGGCTTGAGCGGTTCGGGCAAGTCCTCGCTGGCCTTCGATACCATCTACGCAGAGGGACAGCGCCGCTATGTGGAATCGCTCTCGGCCTATGCGCGCCAGTTTCTGGGGCAGATGGAGAAACCCGATGTGGATCAGATCGAAGGCCTTTCGCCGGCTATCTCTATCGACCAAAAAACGGCATCGCGCAACCCGCGCTCCACCGTAGGCACCGTCACAGAGATATACGATTACCTGCGGCTGCTCTTTGCCCGCATCGGAAAGCCCCACTGTCCAAACTGCCGCCGCCCCATTAGCCGGCAGACGGTGCAGCAGATAGTGGACCAGGTGATGGAGCTTCCCGGGGGAACCCGGCTGCAACTGCTGGCGCCCCTGGTGCGCGGCCGCAAGGGCGAATATGCAAAACTATTCGAAGAGATGCGGCGCCGCGGCTATGTCCGCGTTCGCGTGGACGGAGAGGTGCGTGAACTCGAGGAAGAAATTCGCCTGGACAAGCAGAAAAAGCATACTATTGAAGTGGTTATCGACCGCCTGGTGGTGCGTGAAGAGGTAAAAACTCGCCTGGCCGATTCCCTGGAGGCGGCGCTCAAGCTCAGCGAAGGGCTGGTTTTAATCCAGGAGGTCGGGGGAGGTGAGCAAACCTTTAGTGAGCGTTTCGCCTGCCCCGAATGCGGTTTCAGTTTTGAGGAGCTCACCCCCCGCGCCTTCTCCTTTAACAGCCCTTACGGCGCCTGTCCCGAGTGCAGCGGCCTGGGAACGCGGGCTGAGTTCTCTGTCGATCTGATCATCCCTTACCCGGAACTGACGATTAATGAGGGGGCCATTCACCCCTGGTCGGGCCATCCCGGATACTACCGGCAGTTTCTGGAGGCTGCGGCACTCCACTATCAGATCGATCTTGACCGGCCTTTTGCCGGGTTGAATCAGGATGAGAAAGAGCTTCTTCTCTACGGTTCTCCCGAGCCGCTGCCCTTTCGCTACGTGAATATGTTCGGACGGGTGCGAAACTATCGCAAGCCTTTCCCCGGCATCATGAATCTGCTGCAACGGCGCTACAGCTCCACAGAATCGGAAGATTCGCGTCAGGAACTGGCTCGCTATATGGAGACTAAACTCTGCCCTGCCTGCCGCGGCCTGCGCTTAAAAGAGTCGAGCCTGGCCGTTCTATTAAACGGCCGCAATATTGCTGAAATATCCTCTTTCACCGTTGCCGCTGCATTGGCCTACTTCCAGGATCTCGAACTTACTGATCGTGAGACCCGCATCGCCAGGCAGGTCTTGAAAGAGATCATTGAAAGGCTGCAGTTTCTAAACAATGTGGGGCTGAAATACCTGACCCTGGATCGGGCCGCAGCGACGCTTTCCGGCGGGGAGGCGCAGCGCATCCGCCTGGCTACCCAGATCGGTTCGGGTTTGATGGGGGTCATCTATATTCTTGATGAGCCGAGTATCGGGCTGCATCTGCGGGATAACGCTCGCCTGCTGGGGACCTTGAAGAAACTGCGCGACCTGGGCAACACGGTGATCGTGGTGGAGCATGATGAGGGGACCATCCGCGCTGCCGATCATGTTGTGGATATCGGTCCCGGCGCGGGCGCCCACGGCGGAAAAATTGTCGCCCAGGGGACACTCCCCGAGATTATGGCGAACCGGGACTCCATTACCGGAGATTACCTCGCCGGCCGGAAATCAATCCCCGTACCGGCGCAGCGGCGCCCGCCGGGCGAGCGCCGGCTCTGGATCAGGGGAGCCCGGGAGCATAATCTTAAGGATATCGACGTGGAGATCCCCCTGGGGCTTTTTGTCTGCGTTTCGGGGGTTTCCGGTTCGGGCAAGAGCACTCTGGTTAATGAAATCCTCGCCCGCGCCCTGGGGCGGCTTCTGCACCGCTCCCGTGAACCGGCCGGAGCCCATCGTGTTATTGAGGGCGTGGAGCACCTGGATAAGGTCATCGTGGTGGACCAGTCCCCCATCGGGCGAACTCCGCGCTCCAACCCGGCCACCTACACCGGGCTTTTCAGCGATATCCGTGAGCTATTTGCCAAAGCTCCGGAAGCGCGGCGGCGCGGTTACCGTCCGGGCCGCTTCAGCTTCAACGTCAAGGGCGGCCGCTGTGAGGCCTGTCGGGGTGACGGCATCCTGCGCATCGAGATGCATTTCCTCCCCGATGTTTATGTACCCTGCGAAGTTTGCCGGGGCAAGCGTTACAACCGCGAAACCCTGGAAGTGCTCTACAAGGGGAAAAATATTGCCGATGTCCTGGCCATGCCCGTATCCGAAGCCCTCGATTTCTTCAGCGCTATACCGAAGCTGCAGCGTCGGCTGCAGATGATCGATGATGTGGGGCTCGGTTATATTCAGCTGGGTCAGCCGGCAACCACCCTCTCGGGCGGTGAGGCCCAGCGGGTGAAGTTGGCCACCGAGCTGTCCAGACGCAGTAACGGGCGGGCCCTCTATATTCTCGATGAACCGACCACCGGGCTGCATTTGGCTGACATCAGCAAGCTGCTTCTGATCCTGGAGCGGCTTGTAGATTCGGGTAATACGGTGGTGGTAATTGAGCATAACATGGATGTGCTTAAACGGGCCGACTATCTTATCGACCTGGGTCCCGAGGGTGGTGCAGAAGGCGGCCGCGTTATCGCCGCAGGGACACCCGAAGAAATTGCCCTTGCGGACAGCTCTTACACCGGCCAGTGGATGCGCCTGGTTCTGGAACAGCCGGCGGAACAGGCTTCCTCTATCCACGGAGCTTGAGCAGTTCACATATAGAACCTTGAAGGGGCTGCTTATGGATATATTGTCGCAGCTTGCCGAAAAAGTGCGTTATTTCCCCGAAGCCCCCGGTGTCTATCTGATCAAAGACGCCGTGGAGAGAATTATTTATATCGGGAAAGCGCGTTCGCTGCGGCAGCGGGTGCGATCTTACTTTGCCGTAAACGGCGCTGTACCGCTCAATGTGAGGGGGCTGCAGCGGCAGATGCGGCAGATCGATTATATCGTAACCGATTCAGAAGTAGAAGCGCTGATTCTCGAGTGCAATCTCATCAAAGAATACCGGCCTCGCTACAACATCGACCTGAAAGACGACAAGGATTATCCTTACCTGCGCCTGACGGGGGGCCCTTACCCGAGGCTGGAATACCTGCGCCTCTCGCAAAAGGAGGGGCGCCGGCCGGGGAAAAGCCGGCGATCCAAACAGCAGCGGGAGATGGAGGAGGAAGGCGCCATCTATTTCGGTCCTTACACCGAAGCCGGGGCGGTTAAGGAGACCATGCGACTGTTGGGCAAAATATTTCCTCTGCGGCGCTGCCGCCGTCATCTTACCGGAGAGCCCGCTGCGGAGCGGCCTTGCCTAAATTTTCAAATGAAACGCTGCCTGGGCCCCTGCCGGGGAGCGGTGGAGGTTTCTCCGGAGGATTACGCCCGCCTCGCCGATCAGGTGACTCTCTTCCTTGAAGGAAGGCACGGCTTTCTCGAGCGCCAACTTGCCGAGAAGATGGAGCAGGCGGCGCAGGACGAGCGTTTTGAAGAGGCGGCCCGTCTGCGGGACCAGTTGCAGGCGCTGCGGCGGGTAGCCTCACAGCAGCAAAATGTTCTCTTCTCGGAAGAGGATGTGAATCGAGACATTCTCGCTCTGGTGCGCTGCGATGATGCGGTGGCGGTGCACCTTTTTGCATTCAGGGAGGGGAAATTGATCCGGCAAGAACATTTCCCCCTGGGCAAGGCTGCTCAGAAGGCAGCCGACGGCGAAGCCCTGGGCGCCTTTATGAAATCTTATTACGGACGCGGCGCGCGCCCTCCGAAAGAGGTTGACCTTTCGAGCCGGCCGGAGGATCAGGAGACTCTCGAAAAATGGTTGAAAGATATGGCCGGGACAAAGGTTAGCCTTGGGGTGCCGCAGCGCGGTCCCCGCCGCAAGCTGGTCGAGCTGGCCCTGCGCAACGGCATCCTCAAGCTGCAGGAAGAAAGAGAACGGGCGGCGCAGCAGGGGCCCCTGCCCCTGGAAGAGCTGGCCCGGCTGACCGGGCTGGAGCACCCCCCCCGCCGCATTGAGGGATATGACATCTCGCACCTGCACGGCGGGGCGGCGGTAGGGGTCATGGTGGTTTTCGAAGAGGGGCGTCCCTTAAAGGATGGCTACCGCCGTTTCCATCTGCGAAAAACTCCGCCGGGGGATGATTATGCCGCCCT
>CAZQVX010000017.1:0-3977 GCA_964596845.1 uncultured Syntrophomonadaceae bacterium
AATTTAGATGAAGTTTACGCAACTGATCTCATTGATCGATCTAACAGAAGATCCTTAATTACAGAGATGAGTATAACCACGAGGTGCATTGATGTCTGCCGGCTCTCTATCACCTTCAGACACAGTTTTCACTTGTCCGCAGCAGTACATGCTGTAGTACTGCGGCATATAAATTTTTTCGGTGGGATGCTGCGCGACCAAAAAATATTTGTACATAAGTGGTGCGGGCGAGAGGATTTGAACCTCCAAGGGATAGCTCCCACTGGATCCTAAGTCCAGCGCGTCTGCCAGTTCCGCCACGCCCGCACAGTATGAAATTTATAGGGGCGAACTTTGTTCGCCCGGTATACCCTAAGAAAACAGGGACAGGCATGCCCCTAAATTCATTGGCACCTTTATTATAGCGCTTTTCTCTGTTTTTTCAACTGTATCCCTGCACCTAAAGTTACGAGTGGACAGATCTACTTCGTTTGCAGGGGCTCAGCAGGCAGATGCGGAATATTTGCACCAATTTAAAGGCGACTAGGAGTGTTCGCAGCATTCTCCTCTGGCAAGGTGAATTATCTTGCCAAAGTAATAACCCGGAAATAATTTGCCGGAGTGAAATTATCTAATCAAATAAAAGGTATTGTTCGAAATCAGTTTTCAACTCCTTTTTGCCTCTGCCTGTTTTACGATTGCTTCAATGTCTAACCTATCAAGCCATTCATGACGTTCTTTGGTATAATCACCAGAACCGGAATCAAATTGTCTTATAAACTCGACCATACCCACAGGACCAAGCTTCTCAGTAAGGGCTTCAATGCCCATCCTGCGTATAGTAGCTAAATCTCTAGCTGTACTACTCATTCTAATCCACCTCCAAGCGCCGGTGTTTCAACAACATATCGTTAAGACGAGCCCTGCCCCATAAAACCCGGGGATACCACAAGCACGCCGGCTTTGCTGTTCTTTTGACACCTTTATTATAGCGCTTTTCTCTGTTTTTTCAACTGTTATCCCCACACAACGGCGCTGCTGGGGAGCGTAAAGCAGGACTTCACTTAAACATTTGCGAATAGATGCCTGAAGCATCCGGCTTTAAGGGATTAGTTCGATCCTGAAAGGGTATTATGCGGATTCCATCGGGGTGAAGAACACCAATATACAGGGGACTTGCAATTACCTCTCCGGATCTGGTAAAAATAGAGGGCGCAGGATGAAATATTCAACCGGCGGTGGTGTGCCGGCTTGTGTGGAGTAAGGGGCCGCAAAGCTAACGTTTATAGAAAGTGGTGAAGGCAGGTTATGGAGAAAAAGCTGCAGCAACTGGAGGAGAGGCGCCGCCAGGCTTTGTCCGGCGGCGGTGAAGAAAAAATAGAGGAGCAACACCAAAAGGGAAAGCGCACCGCCCGTGAACGGATCAATATGCTCTTGGATGAAGGCAGTTTCGTGGAGCTGGGCACATTTGTGCAGGGCGATCTGGAGGATGCCGGGCGCGCGGAGCTAAACAACCCGGGCGAAGGGGTGGTTACCGGTTACGGGACCATCGAGGGGCGCCGCGTTTATCTCTATGCCCAGGATGTCACCGTAGCCTACGGCTCCCTGGGCCGGATGCATGCCCAAAAAATCTGCCGGGTGCTCGATCTGGCCGGTGAGAACGGCGCCCCGCTCATCGGGCTCATCGATTCCGGGGGGGCCCGGATCCGGGAAGGGGTTTGCGCTCTCGACGGCTACGGCTCCATATTTTATCGCAACACCCGCTACTCGGGTGTGGTGCCGCAGATCTCGGTGATCATGGGCCCTTGCGCCGGCGGGGCGGCCCACTCGCCCGCGCTGAGCGACTTTGTTTTCATGATCGATGAGACCAGTTATATGTTTATTACCGGGCCCCAGATGATCGAGGCGGCCGGGGGAGAAAAAATTACCGTAGAGCAGCTGGGCGGCGCTGTAACCCACAGTACCACCAGCGGAGCGGCGCATTTCGTAGCCGGCTGTGATGAGGAGGGGCTGCAGCACGTTCGCACCCTGCTGAGCTACCTGCCTTCGAATAATGTGGAGGATCCCCCCGCAGCATCGCCTCAAGAACCTACGCTGGATCAAAAGGAACTGCTCGGGATTGTCCCCGGAATAGATGATAAACCCTACGATATCCGTGAGGTGATCCGCCGGGTGGTCGATGGAAGCTTCTTTTTGGAGGTGCACGAGCGATATGCCCAAAACGCGGTGGTCGGTTTTTCCCGCCTGGGCGGGGCGGCGGTGGGTATTGTGGCCAACCAGCCCCGGGTGAAATCGGGCTGTCTCGATATCGATGCTTCGGACAAAATATCGCGTTTTGTCCGCTTCTGCGATGCTTTCAACCTGCCCCTGATTACCTTTGTCGATGTCCCCGGTTACCTGCCCGGGGTGGAGCAGGAGCGGGGCGGCATCATCCGGCACGGCGCGAAGATTCTCTACGCCTATGCCGAAGCCACTGTCCCCAAAATATCTGTCGTTCTGGGCAGGGCTTATGGGGGCGCCTATATCGCCATGTGCTCGCGTTCTCTGGGGGCAGATCTCTGCCTGGCCTGGCCTACTGCCGAGATTGCGGTGATGGGCCCCGAGGGGGCGGTGGAGCTCGTGAACCGCTCTGAGCTGGAGAGCGCGGCGGAGCGGGAATCATTGCAGCAGGAGCTGGTTGAGCGCTACCGCGAGCGTTATGCCAACCCCTACATTGCCGCCGCCCAGGGCTGGATTGACGAGGTGATCGACCCCCGGCAGACCAGAGATTACCTCTGCCGGGCCCTGAGTATTGTCGGCTTAAAAAGGGTGCAGCGGCCGCCGCGGAAGCATGGCAACATTCCCCTTTAGGCAAATTTGGGGCCATCGCCGGGGGGAAGCTTGGAATATTTCAAAAAACATTTCAGGGCTTGACAAGTGGGTTTCTTGTGGGATAATAATATCAATATTTACAAGTCGGTGAAGGGGAGATTAGCCTCCCGCGGAGGCAAAGCGAGCCGGAGTTGGTGCGAGTCCGGACCACAAGCGGGTGGTGAAGCGCACCCCGGAGGCGGTGGTTGAAGCCGGTCTTGGGGCCGGTGGGTAAGCCATTCCGGCAGCCCGCCGTTATCGGGGCCGCTCGAGAAAAAGAGCGGATGAGAGGGTTAACTGATGAGGTTAACCAAAAAAGGTGGTATCGCGGGCCTCCCGTCCTTTAATGGGCGGGAGGCTTTAAAATTAAAGGGGATGTTTAATGTGAAAGTTGCTGTGTTGGGAGCCACCGGATATGCCGGCTGTGAACTGGTGAGGCTGCTCTGCCGGCATCCCGGGGCAGAGATTGCCTTTGTCAGCTCCGAAAGCCAGGCTGGGAAGGATTTCGATGAGGTCCACCCCCAGTTTTACCGTGCTTTTGGATTGAAACTACAGCCGCTGGATCTCGCATCAATACCCGGGGAGGTCGAGCTGGTTTTCTGCGCCCTGCCGCACGGCCGGCCGGCCGGCCTGGTTCCCCACCTTCTGGATGCCGGTAAGCGGGTCATCGATCTGAGCGCCGATTTTCGCCTGAAAAACCCCGCGCTTTACGAAATCTGGTACGGGCGCACTCACCCCGCGCCGGAACTGCTGGTAAAAGCGGTCTACGGGCTGCCTGAAATAAACGGAGCCGCAGTCCCCGGGGCGGCGCTGGTGGCCAACCCCGGCTGCTATCCCACATCGGTGCTCCTGGCCCTGGCGCCCCTGGCCGGTAGTGGACTGGTCCAATGGGATAGCGTCATTGTTGACGCCAAATCAGCGGTTTCCGGGGCCGGCCGTACGCCGCGACAGGCCTTTCATTTTCCTGAGAGCACAGAAAACCTGTGGGCTTACCGGGTGGGGGGGCATCAGCATACGCCGGAGATAGAACAGACTCTGAGCCTTTTAAGCGGCGAGGCGGTGACCATTACCTTCACACCGCACCTCGTGCCCATGGCCAGGGGTATTTTCAGCACCATTTACCTGCGCCTGCGCTCTGCCCTGCCCCT
>CAZQVX010000017.1:4077-14269 GCA_964596845.1 uncultured Syntrophomonadaceae bacterium
AGCAGCGACCATATGGGGAGTGACGATGATGACAGAAGAATTTACCTACCAGAAGATGAAGCAAAGAGGGATCACCACGGTGCAGGGGATCAAGGCCGCCGCCGTTCATTGCGGCTTGAAACAAAAGAAGCGCGACCTGGCTCTCATCTACAGCAAAGATGATTGTGCCGCCGCAGGGGTCTTTACGCGCAACCGGGTGCAGGCCGCTCCCGTAAAACTTTGCCGCGACGGCATCGCCGGCCCCATCCGGGCGGTGGCGGTGAACAGTGGCAATGCCAACGCCTGCACTGGTGAAAGGGGGATGCAAGATGCCCGGGATATGGCTGAGCTGACCGCTTCCTCCCTGGGGCTTTCTCCGGCACAGGTGCTGGTCTGCTCTACGGGGGTTATCGGCAAGCACCTGCCCATGAAGCAGGTGGAAAAAGGCATCACCAGGGCGGCCGCCGCTCTCTCCGGTGAATTGAGGGCCGGCCGTGAAGCCTCCCAAGCCATCTTAACTACAGATACAGTTTCCAAAGAGGTGGCCTACCGGGGTTCCCTGGGCGGGGTGGATTTTCACCTGGCTGGAATGGCCAAGGGATCGGGGATGATCTGCCCTGATATGGCCACAATGCTGGCATTTCTATTCACTGATCTGCGCATTTCCCGCCCGCTGCTGCAGCACCTCTTCCAGGAGGCCGTTGACCGCACTTTTAACCTGATTTCTATTGACGGGGATACTTCGACCAACGACACCGCCCTGCTCCTGGCCAACGGCGCCTCCGGGGCAGCAGAAATTACTTCAGGCACTTTGCTGTGCGGGGCTTTTGCCGAATTGCTCGAAGAGGCCTGCCGGGACCTGGCTTACCAGATTGTGGCTGACGGTGAGGGAATCACCAAGGTGATCACTCTGACCCTGCAGGGGGCCCCCGATGTGCCTTCAGCCCGGGCGTTGGCCCGCGCTGTGCTCAACTCACCCCTGGTAAAAACCGCCTTTTACGGCGAGGATGCCAACTGGGGCCGGATTCTGGCTGCTCTCGGCTATGCCGGCGTTGATTTTGATCCCTGCGGAGTGGATATCTTTCTCGGGCCGCTCCAGGTGGCCTCTAAAGGGGGGGCGGTGCCTTTCCGGGAAAGCGAGGCCAGGTTAATTTTGCGGCAGAAAGAAATCTCTGTCCTGGTCGATCTTCATGCCGGGGACACTTCCCTCACCGCCTGGGGTTCGGATCTGAGCCATGACTATGTGACCATTAACAGCAACTATCGCACCTGATGGGTGGAAAGGAGAGTTTATGAACGCAGAATTTTATGGTAACCTAATCTCTAAAGCCGAGGTCCTCAGCGAGGCGCTGCCGTACATGCAGGCTTTTTCGGGAAAATATTTCGTGATCAAATACGGCGGCCATGCCATGGTCAGCGATGAGGCCATGGCTACTATCGCTGCAAATATTGTTTTGCTCAAACATATCGGGATTAAGCCGGTGCTGGTGCACGGCGGAGGAAAAGAAATAAGCGAGATGATGCAAAAAATGGGGAAAGAGCCCCGTTTCGTGGGCGGCCTGCGCATAACCGACGACGAGGCGATGCAGGTGGCCGAGATGGTGCTGTTAGGCAGCGTCAATAGCGGCATTGTCAGCTTGCTGAACGGCTGCGGCGCCCGCGCGGTAGGCTTAAGCGGAACAGATGCCGGCCTTTTCCAGGCCCGGCGCAAAGCACCGGTTCCCACAGGTGCCGCCGGGGAAACTGTGGATCTGGGGCGGGTGGGCGAGATCGTTCAGGTTGATACAGCACTCATCGATATACTCAGCGATAACGGCTACATTCCGGTGGTCTCCCCAATTGGTGCAGGGGCTGACTCGGAGAGCCTGAATATTAACGCAGATCATGCCGCCGGTGAGCTTGCCGGGGCACTGCAGGCGGAGAAGCTGATCATATTAACTGATGTCGAAGGGGTCTACCGGCGGACAGATGCGGGGCATAAATTCATTTCGTCAATAACCGGTGAAGAGATCAGCGATCTCATCGAAGAGGGGCAGATCAACGGGGGGATGATCCCCAAAGTGGAGGCCTGTTTACAGGCTTTGCACAAAGGTGTCTCCCGGACCCACATAATCGATGGCCGCCGGGCGCACGCTTTGATTCTGGAGATATTCACCGATGCCGGGATCGGCACCATGGTCACATTGCCGCAAAAGGCGGATGGTTTTCACCTGACTGGAGGGAATGCATAATGAGCACAGTAGAACAGATGGAAGCGAAATATATTATCAATACCTACAACCGGAAAGAAGGGCGCACTCTTTGCCTGGTAAAGGGAGAGGGGTGCCGGGTTTGGGATGAGCAGGGAAAGGCCTACCTTGATTTTGTCGGCGGCCTGGCGGTAAATATTCTAGGCCATTGCCATCCCCAGGTGGTAGAGGCTCTCTCTGCCCAGGCCCGCCTGCTCATTCACACTTCAAACCTCTACTATACCCGGCCGCAAGCAGAACTGGCCCGGATGCTGGTGGAGCATTCTGCCGGCGACAGGGCTTTTTTCGCCAACAGCGGCGCTGAGGCTAATGAGGCGGCCATCAAACTGGCTCGGAAATATCATTACCCGGCGCGCTACAAGATCATTACAGCCAGATCTTCTTTTCACGGACGCACCCTGGCTACAGTTGCCGCCACGGGACAGGAGAAGTACCAGCAGGGTTTTGCTCCCCTGCCTGCCGGCTTTTCCTACGCGCCATTTAACGATCTGGCTTCTTTTGAGCAGCTTGTGGATCCAGAGACTGCCGCAATCATGATTGAACCGGTGCAAGGTGAGAGCGGAATTCATGTGGCCGCTCCTGCTTTTATCCGCGGCTTGCGGGAACTTTGCGACCGCAGGGGTATGCTTCTGATCTTTGACGAGGTCCAGTGCGGCATGGGGCGCACCGGGAAACTGTGGGCTTACGAGCATTTTGGGGTGGAGCCCGACATCCTTACTACCGCCAAGGGGCTGGGAGGCGGGCTGCCCATCGGGGTGATGCTGGCTCGTTCTGAAGCAGCGGAGGCGTTTCAACCGGGAAGCCATGCTTCTACCTTTGGGGGTAACCCCGTAACCTGCCGGGCGGCACAGGCGGTGCTAAGGGTGCTTCTGGAGGAATCATTCCTGGAACAGGTGCAGGTGAAAAGTGAATACTTTATGAGCGGCCTGCGCCGCCTGGCCTCTGCCTCTCCCCACCTGATCCGGGAAGTGCGCGGCCTCGGTTTCATGGCTGCCCTGGAGCTGTCCCAGCCGCTGGCCGGGCCTGTGCAGCAAAGCTGCCAGGAGAAGGGATTGCTGGTAAATGCCATCGGTGAGAACATATTGCGGTTTTTGCCCCCCCTCATCGCCGCCCCATCAGATCTGGATCAAGCCCTGGCGGTCTTGGAAGAGGCACTGAGCGGTCCGGCGTAAGCCGGTTGTTTACAGGACACGGTGAAGGGCTGCCCTTTTGGACAGCCCCCCACAACTTCAAGGATAGGACTTTTAATTTACTTGCCGGCCTGAGCGGCCTTCTTTTCTTCTTCTTCCCGGAGAACGCGGCGCAGTACTTTTCCGACCATGGTCTTGGGCAGTTCTGCGCGAAATTCAACGAGTTTAGGCACCTTGTAAGCGGCCAGGTTGGACTTGCAGAATGCGATAACCTCATCTTCGGTGAGTTTTTCTCCTTCTTTGAGGACCACATAAGCCTTCAAGGTTTCACCCCGGTAGGGATCCATGATTCCGGCCACAGCGGCTTCCAGAACTTTTGGATGGGTGAAAAGGACCTCCTCGATATCCCGCGGATAGATGTTGTATCCGCCGGCGATCACCATATCTTTTTTACGATCTACGATATAGGTATAGCCCTCTTCGTCCTGTTTGCCGATATCCCCGGTGTAGAGCCAGCCGTCGCGCATGCTGTGTTTTGTCTCTTCGGGCATATTATGATACCCTACCATTACCTGCGGGCCCCGGACGCACATTTCACCCACTTCGCCAAGGGGCATTTCCGTTTCTCCGGTCTCTACGTCCATGAACTTAACCTCTGTATCGGGGAAGGGCAGGCCGATGCTGCCGATAACATTCTTACCGTAAATGGGGTTGGCATGGGTCACCGGAGAGGCCTCAGAGAGTCCGTAACCTTCGACCAGTTTTCCGCCGGTATTCTTCTCAAACTGCCGCTGCACTTCTACGGGTAGCGGGGCGGCGCCGCTGATACAGACCCGGACTGATTTGATGTCGTGTTTATCCAGATCGGGGGCGTTGTTGATCGCCACATACATGGTGGGCACTCCGGGGAAGAGGGTCGGCTTCTCTTTATCAATGGTTTTGAGCACATCTGCCAGCACAAAACGGGGCAGCATCACCACTTTGCATCCGGCAAACAGCGGCGTGTTCATGACGGTGGTCATCCCGTAGCTGTGGAAGAAGGGCAGCACTGCCAGAAAAGTCTCATTGCCTTCTTTGAGATCTGAGCACCAATTTTTTACCTGCAGGGCGTTGGCCAGCAGGTTGCGGTGCTGCAGTACTGCGCCCTTGGATACGCCGGTGGAGCCCCCGGTGTACATGTAGACCGCCCTGTCCTCGGGCAGCACCTTAATATGCACCGGTTTTTTCCCTTCGTTTGCCTTGATCAGATCGAGGAAGGCTTTATCCCCGGCGGCCAGTTCCACACGGTCGCCCTCCTTCTTCTCTTTGGCTACGGTGTAGAGAAACCGCAGCATTCCCGGGAAATAATCTTTAATGTTGGTTACGATTACATTTTTCAGGCCGGTTTGCGGTTGGACCTCTTTGACGGTGTTGTAAAAGCGGGTCATGGTGATGATCGTCTCCGCCCCTGAATCGCTAAGCTGATAGCTGAGTTCGCGCGCTACGTACATGGGGTTGCAGGGGACCACAACCGCACCGATGGCATGGATGGCATAAAAAGCAATGGGGAACTGGGTACAGTTGGGCAGGTGAATAGCTACCCGGTCGCCTTTTATGATGCCCATTCCCTGGAGGGCGGCGGCGAATGTGTCAATCTGTGACAGGAGTTCCTGGAAGGTTAAGGCTCGCCCCATAAAAGAGACAGCCTCGTTGGCCGGAAAACGCCCGGCAGTCTGCTTAAACATTTCATAGAGAGAGACCTTGGGATAATCGATCGTGTGTGGCACGGCGGGTTCATAACTTTTCAACCAAAACTTTTCCATACTTTAGCCTCCTTTTTGATAGATTAATCCACGGGGTAAACGATGGTTGATCCTCAGTAAATGAACGCACCTCCTCGGAGTGGATAAAATATTATTGACCCCGGCAACTATTTTTAAGGGCCTGTCTTGTGTTAATCCTATGTGCAGTTGCCTCCAGGGTATAATATTCGGCACCATTTAGATTATTCCTGCAAGGGGTTAAATTCCGAAGATAGCTATTAGGCGGAACTATTACTACAATGATTTAATGAAAAATCATACAATCATATCTGGGTGGTCTCCGTGATTTATTATTTTGTGGTGTCTGATCTTGCTGGATCATAACATATATTTCAAGGTAGGCAGATTAAGTTAAACTGCTTAAAAACGATAAAAAGTTAAGGGGGCGCTCATGAAAAAATTGCTGCCGGCGCTGGTGGGTGCGGTTTTGATCTGGACCCTGGGCGGTTGTTCATTTATGGAACGGGGGCCGCAGTCTTCCCCCGAAAGGTTGATGGAGGCCTACCTGGGGGCTTTTCAAGAGCATGATCTCGATACCATGTTCCGCTTAACAGTAGAAGCAGAAGAGGGCGAAGATGAGCCGGCCCATCTGAGAAGCTTTATCCAGATGATCGATCTGGAAGCCTACACCATAGAGCAGGTAGATTACATCTCTGAAAATGAAGCTGTGGTTAAAATCAGCCTGAACTTGCGTTTGATGGATCATGTTAAAACGCAGACAGACAGTGTTAAGGTGGTGTGCAATGAAGGCCTGTGGTTTCTTCAGGAGGGACTTATTGATCCATAACAAAAGAATCCAAAGAGGGCCAAAGAGACCGGCTTGCGATAGGATGCGATGCTGCTGGCGGTGCTGCTCAAAGACTCAAAGAACCATAAACTTTCCATAGCAGTGTGGTAATAGTATAATGGGATAGCCGGAGGGGGGTTACATTATGGAAGATTGGCCGCTGATGGCTCTCAGTCATATTACCGATGCTCTGATCATCGTTGATCGGCATCACCGGATCACCTGGCTAAACGGGCTTGCCGAAGCGTTCTTCGGCATTAACCTGGACGAAGTCCGGGGTAAGTCTTCTACAGAAGTGACCGGCATCGAGCAACTCGCCCCCCTGCTGGAAGACATTTTTGAGCGAAAGGATGCTTCCGAACCGATCACTGAGAAGGCAGAGGTTACCGTCAAGCATAGCGGCAGGCGCCATTATTTCAAAGTGGCGGTATCCCCCGTCAATGATGCCGGTTTTGCCGGGGCGCTGATCCATCTTACTGATATAACCAAATTTTACGAGATGGAGAAATTTAAAGATGATTACATCTCTGTGATCTCACATGAGTTTCGCACCCCCCTTACCTCCATCGTTCTGGGCGTTGAGATGCTGCACGAAGGGATGCTCGGCGAGCTGAATTCCCGCGGCCGAGAAATATTTGCAGTAATCGGCGACGACTGCCGGCGCCTGACCAAGCTGGTGGATAATTTGCTGGAGCTCTCCAAAATCGAATCTGGGACAATCTACATCCAGGCCGAACCTGTCGATGCGGCAGATCTGGTCCGGGAGGCGGTGCGGCCGCTGCAGTTACAGGCTGAAAAAAAGGGTATTGACCTGACCGCAGAGCTGCCTGCCGCTCTGCCTCGGGTAGCGGCCGATTTTAACAAGGCGGTGTGGGTTCTTACCAATCTCATCGGAAACGCCTTGCGCTATACTGATGCCGGGGGGGCGATCACTGTTAAGGTCAGAGCAGGCAGCCGGCGTCTCTACTTTTCGGTGCGGGATACCGGTTGCGGGATACCGCCGGAATACCAGGAACAGATCTTCCAAAAATATATCCAGGTGAGCGGTCCGGCCAGGAAAAGGGGCGGCGCCGGCCTGGGGCTGGCCATTGCCAGAGAGATTGTTACCGCCCACGGCGGCGAGATCTGGGTCGAAAGCGAAGTGGGTAAAGGCTCAACCTTTACCTTCTCTTTTCCGCTTTTCCGCCGCGAAGGTACACTTGGATAATATCCGGTTAATTTATTGAGGAGGCAATTGCATGGGCAAAAGGATATTACTGGTTGAAGATGAAAAAAACATTATTTTGGGTGTGCGCACCTGTCTGGATGCGGTGGGATACAAGGTTGAGATCGCCGAGAACGGAGAAATTGCCCTGGAAACGGTGCAGCGGCGGAAGCCCGATCTGATCTTGCTGGACCTGGTCATGCCCAAATTCGACGGGTTTGAAGTTCTCGACAGCCTAAAAAATAACCCCGATACCAGGGAAATCCCTGTGGTCGTCCTTACAGCCAGGGCGGCGGAAGAAGACCGGCAAAGGGCCCTGGAGCTGGGCGCCGATGCCTACATGACCAAACCATTCCGGCCTCAGGAGCTATGGGATATCTTAAAAAAACTGCTTCCTTCTGCTCTGGATCAGGGCGAACCAGGGGCCTAGAGCAGATTGTCGTGCAGCCATGCCAAAAAAGCATTGGACCGGTGATCGAATGAGCGCAGACGGCAGCGAATTCAGACTTGCCGGAAGAAAAATTGTTATTGCGCCAAACGCTTTTAAAGGCTCACTGGAGGCGCCTGCGGTAGCGGCAGCCATCGCCAGGGGTGTTGCGGCGGCCTGTCCTGAAAGGAAGGTGGCTCTTATGCCCCTGGCCGACGGGGGCGATGGGACCACCGGGTGTATTATCAGCGCTACCGGAGGCAGCCTTCATCGTAAAATTGTCACCGGTCCTCTGGGCGAACCTGTCGAGGGGGCCTGGGGTATTACCGGCGACGGCTTCACCGCAGTGGTTGAAGTGGCCTCGGCCTCGGGTATGGCTCGCATCAGCAGACGAGAGCTTGATCCGCTGCGGGCTACCAGTTTCGGGACCGGCGAGCTGATAGAAGCTGCTTTGGAGGGCGGTTGCCGGCGGCTTTTCCTCGGGCTGGGCGGCAGCGCCGGCAGCGATGCCGGCGCCGGGATTCTTCAGGCGCTGGGGGTGGGTCTGCTGGATGGGAAAGGACGGCAGCTTGATCACGGCGCCGCTTCGCTTAAAGATCTGGCGCGGATATCGCTTGAGCATCTTTCACCGCGCCTGCGTGGGGTAGAACTTATTCTGGGACACGATGTGGTGAACCCTCTCTTCGGTCCTGAGGGGGCCGCTTACATCTATGCACCGCAAAAAGGGGCCACGCCGGAGCAGGTGCTCCTGCTGGACGAATCCCTGCGCCATTTTGCAGCGGTAGTGGAGAAAGATCTGGGCATTCAGATCGGCACATTACCCGGCGGGGGCGCTGCGGGGGGGATCGGCGCGGGACTGGCCGGCGTCCTCGGGGGCAGGTTGGTCCCGGGGGTGGAGGAGATCATGGAGCTAGTCGGGCTGCGCGCCCTGCTTGAATCGGGCGAGGCCGGCCTGGTTATCACCGGGGAGGGCGAGATCAACGCCCAATCTCTTTATGGAAAAGTCCCCGTAGGGGTATCCCGACTGGCGCAGCGCCATGGGGTGCCGGTCCTGGTCCTGGCGGGCTCGGTGAAGCTGGATCTCGAGGCGGCCCGCCGCGAGGGGATTACCACCATGTTCTCCATCACTGACGGCCCCCAGTCCCTGGATGAGGCCATGGCCCACACAGCCGAGCTTCTGGAGAGCACGGCCCGCCGGGCCCTGGAGCTGGTCCGGATTAACCTTTAACTTTAACCATCGGTACTGCTGCCACTGCCGCGCCTTTTATTGAGCTAAACGGCAAGCTGGGGTATAATTGTAAGGGACGATGACAAAAGCCGAAGGCTTTTGTCATCCTGTAAGGGCGAACTTCGTTCGCCCGTGATATAGGTTTTTTCAAATGAGAGAGGTGCTCTCAGCATGATTCCGGTAAAAGTAAAAGAGGTAGTCCTCGATTCAGTGCAAAACCCGCTGCTTCTGCTTGTGGATATGGAAGAAACCATGGTTCTGCCCATCGGGATTGGCTTTTGGGAGGCTCAGGCTATTGTTCTGAAACTGCAAGGGCACATTCCGCCGCGGCCCATGACCCATGATCTGTTCAAATCTCTCTGCGATTCCCTGGGCGCCACTGTTGAGAGGGTAGTGGTGCACGATATCGAAGAAAGCACCTTTTATGCTACGGTCTACTTGAATACAGTCGGCGGAGAGCTTCTCATCGACGCCCGCCCCAGCGATGCCGTGGCGCTCTCTTTAACTGTAGGCTGCCCCATCTTTATCGGCAAAAAAGTAATGCCTTATACTGTTTCCCTGAAAGAGCTGGCGGAGGAAGAATCCCAAGAACCCTCCGGGTTCGGAGATCCTGAAGATAGCGGCGGACCGCTGGTGCACTGATGGGATCACGCTGCAGATATCAAGGGAGTGATTCTGATCCGGATCGCCGTCTGTATTCTGGAAGTCCACATCCCTGAGGCTGCCTCGCTGAAAAAGAAAAGACAGGTTATTCAAAGCCTGGTCAAGCGTTTACGCAACCGGTTTAATATTTCTGTGGCCGAGATCGGCTGTCAGGATCTATGGCAGCGCTCAGAACTGGGGATGGCAGCCCTTTGCCGGGATAGCGCCGGCGCCGACCGGGTCATGAATCAGATCCTTGCTTTTGTGGAGCAAGATAACCGGGTTAACATTATCTCTTCGCAGGTTGAGACCTATTAGGGCTATTGAAACCAGGGGTTTCACCTGATATGGTTAGGCCATGGTCAGAATAACGGAACTTGCCAGGAAACAGGTCTCGGGGGTTTTGCAGAAGGGTGATATCGCGGTCGATGCTACCGCCGGAAAGGGCCGGGATACGCTTTTTCTGGCCCGGCTGGTCAGTCCCGGCGGCAGGGTCTATGCCTTTGACATCCAGCAGGCGGCGCTTCGCCGGACAGCTGCGCTCCTGGAAAGAAACGATCTGGTGGCGGGGGTAACTTTGATTCATGACGGTCACGAGTCAATGGCCTCCCATGTGGGCGTGCCGGCGGCTGCAGTGATGTTCAATTTAGGCTACCTCCCCGGGGGAGATCATTCAATCGTGACCCGCCCTGAGACCACCCGGCAGGGTCTGGCTGCGGCGCTGCGGCTGCTAAAGCCGGGCGG
>CAZQVX010000018.1:0-14069 GCA_964596845.1 uncultured Syntrophomonadaceae bacterium
TCCCCGTGGCTCAAAAAATAATGTAAGGGAGGCGCTTTAATGAAAATTTATGAAGGACAGCTTATTGCCCGCGGCTACCGTTTTGCCCTGGTGGTGAGCCGGTTTAACGAATTTATCTCCAACCGCCTGCTGGATGGAGCCATCGATTGCCTGAAGCGTCATGAAGCTGATGAAGAGAATATCGATATCATCTGGGTCCCCGGTGCCTTTGAAATCCCCGCCGCCGCCCAGAAGATTGCGCAGAGCGGCCGCTACGATGCCGTTGTCTGCCTGGGGGCGGTGATCCGCGGCAGCACCCCGCATTTTGAATACATCTCTTCAGAGGTGGCCAAGGGGGTGGCCAGGGTAGGCCTGGACAGCGGAGTCCCCGCCGTATTTGGCATTATTACCAGCGATACCCTGGAGCAGGCTATCGAAAGGGCAGGCACCAAGTCGGGCAACAAGGGCTGGGCGGCGGCGCAGAGCGCTATCGAAATGGCTGATCTGATGCGCCGTCTTGAGGGGGCGCCTCCTGCTTGATGGGGGCGGAGCCGACGGCGAAGCCCAGGCTCCAGGTAAAAAGGATCTGCTTGATGAGCAGTTTCTGAAGTTCAGGCTGCTGCGGCAGAGCCATCTTCTGACCCAGGCGAAAAAACGATTGCTGCTCCAGGCATTCCCAGAGCTCCGTTTCAAAGGTGGAGGCCAATTCATGGAGCAGTGCCTCCTGGGCGGTAAGAAAGTTTTTTCCCCGCCGAAAGTTTTCATCAAGGTATTCCTGGGCACGGGCGTTCAAGGGCAACCTCCTCTGGTGGTATAAATTGATCCCTGTTCCTATTGTGCCCAATGGGGAAAAATAAATTTAGCAGCAAAGGAGACTGGAGTTTGGCTGGAAGAGGAAAAGAGAAGTTTGTCATTATAGACGGAAACAGTTTAATCTTTCGCGCTTTCTATGCACTGCCTTCCACGATGCAGACAGCCCGGGGAGAGCACACCAACGCGGTCTACGGTTTTTTAAGCATGCTCTTTCGGCTGCTCGAGGAGGAGCAGCCGGGCTATCTTGCTGTGGCCATAGATCCGCCCGGGCCCTCTTTTCGGCAGCAGATATACGCCGAATATAAGGGGCAGCGCGAGAAAACCCCCCCCGAACTGGGTGAACAGATCGCCCGGAGCCGTGAAGTGCTGGAGGCGATGCGCATCCCCATTTTCGAGCTGCCCGGTTTCGAGGCCGACGATGTTATCGGTTTCCTGGTGGAACAGGCCGGGGAGGAGCAGCTTGAGGCGGTGGTTGTCTCCGGCGATGCCGATCTGCTGCAGCTCATCGATGACCATGTAGAGGTGCTGCTGACCCGGCGGGGGATCACTCAGGTCGACCGCTGCAACCGGGCTTACATGCAGGAGCGCTTCGGCCTGGCTCCTGAGCAGTGGGTGGATTTCAAGGCGCTCAAAGGCGATCCTTCCGATAATATCCCCGGCATCCCCGGCATCGGTGACAAAACCGCCCGGCGCCTGCTGGAGGAGTACGGCTCTATCGAGGGGATTCTTGAGTCACTGGAGAGCCTCAAAGGCAGGCTCAGAGAGAGCCTGGAGGAAAATCGCGACCGGCTCTTTACCGGACGTGAACTCAACAGGATCCGGCGCGACCTGCCCCTGAGCTTTGAACGGGGCTGCTGCAGGCGCGAAGAGCCCGACTATGACCGGATGCTGGCCATCTTCCGGGAGCTGGAGTTTAAAAATTTCGCTGAAAAGGCCGCCTTGTCGGCGCCCGGGGCGGCAGGTGAGAGCGCTGCCCCGCCGCTGCGCGGCGAAGCGGTAACGAGCCTGGCGCAGCTTCGGGAGATCCTCGAAGGAGCGGAAAAAGGGGCGCGGATTGCCCTGCTGGCTGAAAAATCGCCAAAGAGGCCTTGCTGGCGTCACCCGCCGGCGTTGCTGGCCTTTGCCCTTGACGAGACGCGCTCTTTCTACCTGGAGCCGGCAGGCTTCGATAATGAGGCCGGAATCTGGGCGCTTCTGGAGCGCTTCTTCAAAGATCTCTCCGGCGGCCTTATCGGACATGAGATTAAATACTTCTACAGCTTTTTCGGCCACAAGGAGCTTGAAAGGCCGCCCTTTATTTTTGACTGCGGTCTGGCGGCCTACCTTATTGATCCCGGCCGGGGCCGCTACGAACTGGAAGAACTTTTAAGTGATCGCCTGGGCCGGCCGGCGGCGGGGCCCGCCGTCCGGGGACGCCGCCGTGAGCCGGCGCCGCCTGAAGAGCGCGGCTCCATCCTGGCGGACAGCGCCGCTTCCCTTTTTAAGCTGCAGGCGGAGCTTGCCGCCTGTCTGGCGGAGCGTTCGCTGGAGCGCCTCTACTATGATCTGGAGCTGCCTTTAGCCGGGGTGCTGGCCTCCATGGAGCGTCAGGGGATCGCCGTGGATCTGCCGCTGCTGCACGATCTCACCGGTGAGATCCGCAGCCGCATCGAGGGGATTGAGGCGAGGATATACACCCTCGCCGGAGAGGAATTCAACCTCAATTCGCCGCAGCAGCTGGCGGCAATCCTTTTTGAGAAGCTGAAACTGCCCGTAGTGCGCAAGACCAAGACAGGCTACTCCACCGATGCCCGGGTGCTGGCGGAGCTGGCCCCGCAGCATGAGATCGTGGCCGAAATTCTGCATTACCGTCAGCTCATCAAGCTCGAAGGGACCTACCTGGCCGGCCTTCTGCCGCTGGTGGACAGCGATGATCACAAGATCTACACTACATTTAACCAGACCGTGACGGCGACAGGGCGGCTCAGCAGCAGTGAGCCCAACCTGCAGAATATCCCCATCCGCCTGGAGGAGGGTAGGCGGGTCCGCCGGGCTTTCATCCCCTCCCGCAGCGGCAAGCTATTTCTGGCTGCCGATTATTCGCAGATCGAGCTGCGGGTGCTGGCGCATCTTTCGCGCGATCCCATCTTGCTCGACGCCTTCCGCAAAGACGAGGATGTCCACCGCCGCACGGCGGCCGAGGTCTTCCATGTCGACCCGGAAGAGGTCAGCGCAGCGATGCGCCGGAAGGCGAAAGCGGTCAATTTCGGGATAATTTACGGGATCAGCGATTACGGGCTGGCCCAGGGCCTGGGGGTTCCCCGACAGGAGGCGCAGCGCTATATCGAGAGCTATTTTTTACGCTACCAGGGGGTCAGCGAATATATGCGGAGGGTAATCGAAGAAGCCCGCGAGCAGGGTTACGTGACCACTTTGCTGGAGCGGCGGCGTTATCTTCCCGAAATCCGCGCCGCTCATTTCGCCCGGCGCAGCTTTGCGGAGCGGACCGCCCGCAACACCCCCGTCCAGGGATCAGCCGCCGACATCATTAAGCTGGCCATGCTGCACGTGGCGCAGACTATCAGCGACGGCGGCTTCCGGGCCCGGTTGCTGCTGCAGATTCATGACGAACTTCTCTTCGAAGTGGATGAAGAAGAGCTGGGCTTTTTTGCTCCGGTGATCCGGCGGGATATGGAGCAGGCCTTTGCCCTGGAGATCCCACTGAAGGTTGACCTTAAATACGGACCCCACTGGGCCGCACTGGCGCCCTGGGGTCCGCAGTAAAAGAGCCGGTATAATAAATATCTGTGCTTGAAGGGGGATAAAGCTTTGCCCGAACTGCCTGAAGTAGAGGTGATCAGGCGGGAGTTGGCCCCGCTGGTTTACAATAAGGTTTTTGCCGCCCCGGTAATCCATTTTGACGGCGCTGTGAACTACCCCGGGGTTCTGCAGTTCTGCCGCCGCCTGGAGGGGCGCCGCATAGGCGAAATGGGGCGAAAGGGCAAATACCTTTTTTTCTTCCTCGACCAGGGAGTGCTGCTGGCCCACCTGCGGATGACGGGCCTGCTCATCTATGCCCACCCCGGTGCGAGGGCAGACTGCGCCGGGCGAGCGGAGCATTTAAGAGTTGAACTGCCCTTTACGGGCGGCGGCGGCCTCAACTTTTATGATCAGAGGAAATTTGGCGGGTTTTGGCTTCTGGAGGATCCAGCCGAATGGGAGCGCGCCGGCCTGCCCTGCCTGGGCCCGGACATCTGGGAAGAGGTGGACGAAGCGAAATTTTTAGCCCTGCTTCAGGCGCGGCCCCGCGCCCGGATCAAGCCGCTGCTTCTGGACCAGGGTTTTGTGGCCGGGATGGGCAACATCTATACCGACGAAAGCCTTTTTCGCAGCAAAATCCACCCCTGCCGCTTGGCCTCTACGCTGACTCCCCAAGAGAGCCGCAGGCTCTACCGCTCTATCCACCGGATCTTGGCCGCAGGGATCGCCTGCGGCGGCACCACTACCCGCGATTACCGTGATGCCCGCGGCGCTGCCGGCACTTTCCAGGAACAGCTCGCCGTGTATGGGTGCAAGGGGGAGCCCTGCCCTCGCTGCGGGCGCCCCCTGGAGCGCACCGTCACCGCCGGCCGCGGCACCTACTTCTGCCCCCACTGCCAGACTTAGAACTTTGGTGCCCGGCATCAAGGTTCACTAATTATTCGCTTTACCGGCTCCCTCACCCCTTCGCCGCTCCGCTCATATGATAGGAGGGTGAACGGATAGGGAGGGTGAGGCTTCAGGTGGGATGGGGGTGGCCTTTACTGCTGGCCCTGGCGGTGAGCATCGACGGTTTCAGCGTGGGATTCTCCTGCGGACTTCGTCAGTTGAGAATCCCTTTTACTTCGCTGCTGGTGATCTGTTTGCTCTCGGCCGGGGCCATTGCTTTTTCTATGCTGGCCGGAAACGCGGTCATCTATTTGATGCCGCTGCGCTGCATCAAAGCCCTCGGCGGGGCGGTGCTCATCATTTTCGGCCTGGCGGTGGTGAGGCAATATTTTACTGCGAACGGGGATAAGGTCGAATCGCTCCCCGGGGATCAGGAGGCAAAGCCGTTAAGAGGGAGTCGCCGCCGCCCCCAAAAGATCAGTGGCCTGCTGAAGCAGCCCGAAGCGGCGGACCTGGATCATTCCGGAACCCTGAGTGCCGGGGAGGCGCTGCTTTTGGGTTCTGCCCTGGCGGCGGATGCCTTTGCCGCCGGATTCGGCGCCGCCCTTATCGGCTCGCCTTTCGTGCCTACGGTCCTTGCCGTAGGGCTGGTCAAATTAGCGCTTGTGCCGCTGGGGGCCGCTTTCGGCCGGGTTGCCTCCCGGAAAGCCGGGCCGGGATATCTTCCCTTGCTGGGTGGCGCGATCCTCGTTATTATTGGTATAATGAATCTGTTCTAGTTCGCTGAAGGGCTGGCGGCGCCATGATCATTGTGGGTTTGACCGGTGGAGTTGCCTCCGGCAAGAGTACCGTAGCGCGCATGTTTGTTGAAAAAGGGGCCTTTCTGCTCGATGCCGACCTCATCGCCCGGGAGGTGGTCCTGCCGGGGCAGCCGGCCTGGCAAGAGATCAGGGCGTGGCTCGGGCCCGCCTTCACCGATCCCGACGGGGCCATTAATCGAGAGCGCCTGGGGAGGCTCGTCTTTTCTGATTCCGACGCCCGAGAGAAGCTCAACGGGATTGTCCATCCACGGGTTGCCGGGCAGTTTGCCCGCCGCACCGATGAGGTGCGCCGCCGTTGTCCCGATGCAGTGGTAATCTACGATGTGCCGCTTTTAATTGAGGCGAAGATGGACCGGCTGGTAGATCTCGTCGTGGTGGTTTATGTCCCCGCAGAGGTTCAACTGGCGCGCCTGCAGTCCAGGGACAGCCTTTCAGCAGAGGAAGCCCTGGCCCGGGTGGAGGCCCAGATGCCCCTGGAGGAGAAAAGAGCTTATGCCGATGCGGTTATTGATAACAGCGGCACTCTTACGGCAACGCGGCGGCAGGTGGGCCGCTTCTGGAAGGAGCTTCAGGATCGCTCTTAGGACATCACAAGAATAAGCTGGATCACGGGGTGACGATGCACTGCGCCGGTTGATGAATTTTATTGCCTTTATCGCTATTTTCGGCCTGGCCTGCTCTCTCCTGGGCAGCCCCCGCCTGGGACGGCTATTCTATCCTTTCCGCTATCGGGAGGAGATTACTGCGGCCGCGGCCGCGCAGCAGATTGACCCCCTGCTCATTGCGGCGGTAATCCAGACGGAAAGCGGTTTTAAGGAAAAGGCTGTCTCTTCGAAGGGGGCGCGCGGGCTGATGCAGCTCATGCCTTCTACCGCCGGCTGGATTGCCGAGAGAAAAGGGGAGAACGATTACCACCCGGATAGGCTCTTTGAGCCGCAATACAATATCGCCTTCGGCAGCTGGTACCTGGCTGATCTGCTGCGCCAGTTCGGGGACAGCGAAGTGATTGCTCTGGCCGCCTACAACGGGGGGAGAGGCCATGTGAAGCGCTGGCTTGAAGAGAGGATCTGGGACGGCAGCGAAGCCCGCATTGATCAGATTCCCTTTGGTGAAACCCGCGCTTTCGTGGAGCGCGTCCTGAAGAATTATCGCAGTTACCAGGATCTATATGCAAGGGGCGGCTAGCCCCTTTGCCGCTGCTGTGCAGCACAGCGGCAATTATCGCGACAATAAATTCCCCGGGCCCGGTCCGGGAAGATGACTGCAATTGCTTATTGGGAGGGAAACCATGTACGAAATAACTTTGATCCGCGGCGACGGCATCGGTCCGGAAATAATCGACGCCGCCCTGACAGTACTTAAAGAAACCGGTGTGAGGATCGCCTGGGAAGAGGTTGCCGCCGGGGAAGAAGCCCTGGAGAAATACGGCACGCCCCTGCCCGACGAGACCATCGCCTCGCTGCGTAAGAACAAGGTGGGCCTGAAAGGGCCGCTGACCACGCAGGTAGGCTCGGGATATCGCAGCCTCAACGTGGCCCTGCGCCGGGAATTGGATCTTTATGTTAATCTTCGCCCGGCTAAAAGCTATCCGCGGGTTAACTCCCTCTACAGGGATATTGACCTGGTCGTGGTTCGTGAGAATACAGAGGGACTTTACAGCGGCGTGGAACATATGGTCGGCCCCGATGCCGCGGAGAGTATCAAGATTATTACCCGGCGCGCTTCGGAACGCGTTGTCCGCTTTGCTTTTAAATATGCGCGCCATAACTGCCGTCACAAGGTGACGGCGGTACACAAAGCCAACATCATGAAGCTGAGCGACGGCCTTTTCCTGGAGTCAGCCCGCGGGGTGGCCGCGCGCTACGCCGATATTGATTATGAGGAGCGCATTGTGGATAACATGGCCATGCAGCTGGTGCAAAAACCCCATCAGTATGATGTTATGGTCATGCCCAACCTCTACGGTGACATCCTTTCAGACCTCTGTGCCGGGCTGGTGGGCGGTTTGGGTATGGCCCCCTCGGCTAATATTGGCGATGAGGCGGCCCTTTTCGAGCCGGTCCACGGCAGCGCCCCCAAGTACAGGGGGATGGATCGAGCAAACCCTACAGCCATGATCCTCACTGCAGCGCTCATGCTGCGCCACCTGGGAGAGGATGCCGCCGCGCAGCGGATCGAATCTGCCGTTGCCGAAACTCTCAGGCAAGGAGATCTGCTCACCCCCGACCTCAAGGGGACCGCCGGGACTGCTGCAATGGCTCGGGCTATCGCCGAAAAAGTCTAACCCGGCGGCAAACCTCTGCATAAGAAGAAAGTCAGTCTCCCCCAACCGGGAATTATGGAGACTGACTTTCTCATACCTGTCTTAACGAAGACGCTCGTTTTCGTCCACCTTGCTGGAAGACGTATTTCCCCGGGAAGCCGTTTTCTTGCTTTTTTCCTGCTGCTGTTGCTGCGTCTGCGGCTCCGAGCCCAGCTCTCGCGCTACTTCGGTGCGGTATTTGTCCAGCTTGCTCTGATCGACATTCCGCTTCTGCTGCCGTCCACGATTATGTTTTTTGGCCACTGTTTTCCCTCCTTTCGCGTTCCTCACTATATTTTTTGCTTCAACGCCGCCTTCTATCCCCGCCGGGTATAAATGTGACTCTTACTCTGCAAACTAAAGGTAAACAGAGCTGAGGTGAGGCAAATGAACGATGTTGATGAAGGCAAGCTGGTAGGCTTAGGTTATGCGGCGATCAAATATGGAGCCTGGCTCATCGGCCTGATCGTGGTTCTCTTTTTCCTTTCCCGTTACCTGTTCCCCTTTATCCAGTCCCTGTTTTAGAATAACAGCGCCGGAGGAATCAGCCCCAGCAGCTCTCTTCACTATGGCACGAAAGGGGGGACAAAAAATGATGACAACCTTTCACATAATTCATATTATCGTCGGCCTCTGGCTGGCCCTGGTTAATGTGACCAACATACTTACGCCGTCCACTTTGGCCTGGAATAATCTTGTTCTGGGGCTGATCATTGCCGGCTACAATATCTATTACCTTTTTGCCCGCAAGGATGTGGATGTTCAATCTTGAAAACCTTTTTTTAGGGATTGGGGGCCTCCTCACCAGAGGTAGGCCTCTTTTTTATGCCGCTCTTTTATCCTCTGGTGATATACCCCAGAGCCGTTCCCCTCGATGTTCTCTAATGCTTCTCTCCGCAGCATGCTCTTGCCCGGTCGTTAAAGGATTTAACGATAAGTTGAAGAAATTTACTCCAAGGACTGATGTAACCTGCACAGCATCAAGGAGGTGATCCGGATGAGATCGGCCGCATTTCCACTTGCCGGAATCCCTTTGGCAGATCCCGCCGACTATGCCGCCGCCCTGGCCTCACTTTTCAAAAGACTTCAGATCGGGCTGGCCGTATTGCCGGCATATACATCCCTGCTCCTTTACAGGGCACAAAACTCCGGGGTCGAAGCCCATAACTTTTACCGCTGTTTCGAGGGTTTCATGCTGGATACAGCGGGATGGAACGAACAATACCTGCGGCTGCACGGTCGCCTGGCAGAAGAAAACAGACTTTACCTGGCGGCGGGGACAACGATTGAAGAAGAGAGCGGCCGGTTCTTTCATACAGCCTACCTCTTCGGGCCTCATGGAAAGATCTGCGGCCGCCAGCGCCAGACCCACCTCAGCCGTGAGGAGCGCGCTCTTGGGCTGAGCAGGGGGGAGGAGCTGTGCCTTTTCGAACTGGAAGGGCTAAAAACAGGACTGATCGTGGGTACGGATGCCCACCATCCCGAGGTGGGCCGGATCCTGGCCCTGGAGGGGGCGGATCTGGTCATTCACTGCGGCGCCTTGGCCGCCGGGCCGGAGAGCGCAGCCCAGCCCGCCGGGATCTGGGCCCAGGTCCAGCAGAACCAGTTCTGGGCCGTTGAGGCGCAGCTGGGGGCAAACTGCTGCGGCCGCACCTTCAGCTCCCGGTGTGCGGTGATCGGCCCCTGCGAGGTGACTCCCGACTTATCGGGATATCTCGATCGCGAGACTGCGGAGAAACCTTATGCTGCGGCGGAGCTTGTTGAAGTGGACCGCCTTAGGATCAAAAAGGATTACCCCCTGCTGGGCCTGCTGCACCCGGAGGCCTACCGGGGCCTGCTGCCCGAACTCTACCGCTCATGATCGCGGGGTCTGCGCAGCGGGGTTTAAGGAGGGAGTAAAAAAATGGCGCTTGACGGATGGAAAGAGAGGCTTTACCGGCGCTACCTTTACTGGATCTGCCGGCCGGCGCGGCTGCGGAAAAAGCTTTCCCACCTCATCACCGCGGGCCGAGAAGCTCCGCCCCTGGAGGGCGCCCGCCTCAAGGCCGCCGCCCTGCAGGTGGAGCTAAGACTCTTTAAGGAGCCCCTCGATTATGCCGCGGAGATGCACCGCAGGGTTCAGGAGGCCGCTGCGGCAGGGGCGCACCTTGTCGCCTTCCCCGAGGACAACAACCTTTCGCTGCTGGGCATGCTTCCCGGAGTGGAGGAGATGGGGGAGAGTATCACTGACGAACTGCCGGGAGAGGCGCCTCCCGCTGCAGCCGGCGCCCCGGAGATCTCCCTTGCCGACGTGATCCGTTATGCCGGACCGGTGATGGCCCCCTTCCTCTCGGAGCTTTACTCCACCCTCGCCGGGGCTTACGGCCTTTACCTCATGGCCGGGAGCTTCCTGCTGCCGGAAGGGGACAAAGTGGTCAACCGCTCCTTTCTCTACGGTCCCGACGGAAAGCTTATCGGGACTCAGGACAAGGTTCACCTCATGCCCCTGGAGGCGGAGTGGGGTATCTCCGCCGGCGGCGGGTTTGAACTGTTTGAGACCGCGGCGGGAAAGATCGCCGTACCGGTGTGTATGGATGCAACCTTTTACGAAACCTTTCGCATCCTGGAGCTAAAAGGTGCGGAGATCGTTATTTTACCCATTGCCAACCCCGAGCCCTACAATTACTGGTTGGCCCTGCGCGGGATCTGGCCGCGGGTCCAGGAATGCCCCCTTTACGGGATCAAAAGCGCCCTGGTAGGTAACCTGCTGGGGTTTGAATTTACCGGGCGAGCCGGTATTTTTGCGCCGGTGGAGTTGACTCCCGACGGCACAGGTGTGCTGGCCGAGGTGGATTCGCCCGAAAAAGAGGGGATCGCCCTGGCGGAAATTGACCTGGAGGCGCTGCGTGAACTGCGCTGCAACCACCCCTGGCGGGACAGCAACCCTGCGCTCTACCGGCGCTACTTTCCTCGCGTATACACTCAGGCCCCAACAGTCTTCTGCTCGTAAGCGACGACCTCTTTTTCAGGATAATAGAAGAAGACGATCGCCCCGACAATGACAAACAAGGCGGCAACCGGGCCGGTGAGCTGAATGCCCAGCGGGCTCTCCACAGTCTTTCCAAAGTAATCCAGCAACCCGCCGGTGATCACCGTCGAAAGTCCCATGGCCAGTTTGATGACAAATCCCTGCGCCCCGAAATACATGGCTTCACGGCGCTGTCCGGTGAGCCTCTCCTCGAGATCTGAAACTGCAGCCACGATGGCGTCAGGTACTACGAAAATGGCCGATACCGGGATACCCAGCAGTCCCATCAGGATGTAGCCGAAAATTTGGGGGGGCAGCCCGAGCAGGGGGCGGCCCAGGAGATAGATCCCCGGCAGCAGGATGACGAAGAGGATGAGCGATGAGAGCATCACCGCTTTCAGGCCGAATTTTTTAGAGAAGATATTCACCAGCGGGAAGAAGAGAAGGGCTACAGCCAGGACCAGGCCGAAATAGATGGCTGTGTCGCCCTCCGTCCCGCCCAGGAGCACTGTGACATAAGGCGGAATGTTCAAGGTGACAATGGTGAAACCGAGGTTGAAGGCCACGTTGCCCGCCAGGTAGATGACAAAGGGTCGGTTTCTAAAGGTGGTTTTGAGGGCATCGACCAGCCCCAGAGTGGCCGGTTCTGATTTTGCGTAATCCTTCTCCCGAATCAATACCGGTACGTAGAGCAGGATCAGACCGATGCCGCCCATAATCCAGATCATGCCGTAATTACCCAGCGAATCTATAAGCAGGCCTCCGGCAACAGCCGCCCCGGCGACACCCAGGATGCTGAAGACAGCTTTCCAGGTGGCCAGATCGACGCGGTCCTCGTTGGAGCGGGCTAACTCGGGCAGCAGGGCCAGATAGGGGCAGACATAGGCGGTAAAAAGGGCAAAATAAAGTCCCAGCATCAGGGTTAAGTAGATGTTGTTGGTGGACGATTCACCGGCAGCCGGTGGATAGAAAAGGGCGATAAAGACCGCCGTGTAGATTAACCCGCTGTAGAGCATGAAAGGAATGCGGCGGCCCAGACGTCCGCCGTGGTTGTCCGACCAGCGGGCAATGATGGGGTCGGCCACGGCGTCGACAATGCGGCCCAGAAACATGATGATGCCGAAGGTCACCCCGGAGATGAGCGCTTCTTTTCCCTTAATCGGGGTGAGCACATAAAAATACATCAACCAGGTAACCATGACCCGGTCGATGAGGCTGAAGCCCCCCGCACCGATGCCGTAGGCCAGTTTGCCCCAGCCGGGCAGTTTTTTTACCATCTCTCTGATCCCCTTTCTCTGAGCAACTCTTTTCTACTCTTTTTCGTGAGCGGAACCCCTTTCCCTCTTTATCATTTTTAAAATTGCGGCGGTTTTTCCTAAACGTTTTTGGAGTCTGTCTCCGCCTTGTTTCGGCCGGCCCACCAGAGGGCATGAGCCATAAAGCCGGCGGCGGAGGCGAAAGCTGCCCCGGTGGCTGCCCTCCCGGTCTCCGGATCAACGGTTTCACAGCAGAAGCCGTTGTCCATGGGTGCGCGGAGCAGAAAATCGCCGCCCCCTTCGTTGAGGGCGAGAATATCATTGCATGCCGCCAGCGGCCACGGTTTTGGGGCGTGCAGCGAGCCGGCTTCGGAGAAGGGGCTTTCCCCGTGAAAATGGGGATTGTTTGGTGAGCGGATCCAGGCCACAGTATTCCGAAAAACTCGCTCCTCATGCGAGCAGAAACCGTAGAAGGCCAGCAGCTGCAGGCTGCCGGGCGGGTTGTCATAAAGCTGAAAACGGCCCTTCCCGTCTACGGCCCAGGCGAACATGATCCCCCGCGGCCCCATGACGGTGCCGTGCCGGTATATTTCTTTCTCCAGCGCACCGGCCAGCCCGGCAAAATCTGTCGCCTCTTCCCAGCGGCCTGTCTCCTGCAGCGCCGCCAGGTAAGTGAAGGCGCATTTCAGCAAGGCGTTGTCGTAGATCAGAAAGGGGTAAAGCACGGGGTCGTCCGAGGGATCAAGAAAGGTGCGGTAAAGCCCGCTCTCGGGGTCGAAGTGCTGCAGCGCCTTCTCCGTCAGCAGCTTGAGCCCCCGGTAGATTACCGCTTCATCGAGGAGTGAAAGATCGCCGGTGGCGCTTTCATAGCGCTCCAGGGCCAGAAAGTGCGCCGCCAGCTGGTCCAGCTCAAAGCCGGGATAGAGCAGGGCGCCGTTAATATACTGAGCGTGCTCTCCGGCGCGGGAGAGGTGGCGGCTAAATACGCTCAGCAGAAGTTCCCGGCAGACGATCCGGTCCGCCAGCAGCAGGCCGGGGAAGCTCCACAGCAGCGTGTCCCGGCCCCAGTAAGCGGCGCTCACGTAGTAGCGGGGGCTGCGCGAAGTAACGGGTAGAAGCGAATCGTCGTCCAGGGCCCGCCCCAGGGCGTAAAAGTAATTGAAATAGAGGTTTCGGTGCAAAACTGCGGCGGCAGTGGCGTCGGTTACTTCGACGCGCTGTTCTACCAGGCGGCGCTCTGTTTCAGCAGCGAGTGCGGCGGCGCCGTGTCTTTTTAGATCTACCGCTGTAGTTCCGGCGCCGTCTGCTTCCAGGTTGACGGCAATAAAAAGCGCTGCCGAGGCGCTGCCCCCGGGCGGCACCTCCAGCCGGAGGGCGTTTCGAAACGAGACGGCTTCTTCAGGCAGGGCCCGGCAGTCCCAGCCTGTCAGGCTGCCCTTGCCCTGATCGGCACTGATGGCCAGCGCCAGGGCGGCCAGGGGCAGGCCGCTGCGGGCTTCCAGGAGCAGGCTGCCGGTCCAGCTGTCGTATGCGGCGGTTTTCTCGCTTTTAACGGGGCGCCGGTTGAAGATAATGTGGTTGAATTCACTCCAGCAGCCCTGCCAGCCCATCTCCACCTCCAGCGGAGCAGAGGAGCGGTTGACCAGGTGCAGCCGGCAGCAGCCGCCGCGCCGGCCCGGCGGGGCAAAGATGTCGCCTGCGGCGGTGCAGCAGCCGGTGACATGTGTCTCAAAACCGGGTATCCAGTCACAGCGGTAGCTCCAAACCAGGTTCTGCGGACGGAGAGTCTCTGCTCCGTCGACAGTGATAAAAGGAACCAGCAGCGGGCGTTCTGCTGTGCCCCTGAATTCCAGCAGGCCGCGCGCTCCCATATGCAGCACATTAATTGACCTGATTTCACCGGCATCTCCGATCTCGGGCAGGGAGAGATACTCATTACCGGTGAGATAAAGAGCCTCTTCTTCGGGGAGCCCGGGAGAAGGGGTCATCAGGGCGGCGATCTCTTCTTCTCTGGTATTTTGTTTGCTCATCTTTTACTCCTTCCAGTAAGCAGCAGCTGTTGTCTCCGCGGTGCAGTCGAAGTTTTATCGCACCTGTTTAATTATTCGTCAAAGGAAGGAAATCCTTTTTGGGCTTCTCTTGATTAAAAAAACCGCCGGTGGACGAGGCAGGATTTTAAAAAAATGCACCGCCCGGTGACCACATATCCCTGTCTCTTTACAGCGACAGCGGAAGCAGGCGGATGCATTAACTTATCTTATTTA
>CAZQVX010000019.1:0-2071 GCA_964596845.1 uncultured Syntrophomonadaceae bacterium
GTCAGTCCATCCACCTGGGTCGTCAGCCCATCCACCTTGGTTGTCAGCTTTCCCACCTGGGAGGCGATCAGATCGAGGAGATCGAAGCGTTTTAAAACCAACTCCTGGAATTTTTCATTGTCCAAGATGGTTCACTCCTTTTATTTCTTTCTCTTTTATCTAACGCTTCAGCAACTCTTTCATTCGGATTGCCCAAACCGCCTCCTACACTTGGAATTTATCACGCGCGGAGGTAAAGATCAAACTAATTTTCTAATACAAGGTTTTTTGTTTAAACGGGCTGGAGGCGGGAGGGAGTGGTAGATTTTACATCCAACAGGGCTTTGTAGTGCGCAAGCATCTTTTCGGCGCTCAGGAAGCTGGAAAGTTCGAGAGAGTTTTGCCGGGAATTTGACCGCATCTTCTCGTGAAGGATGGGGTCCTGGAGCACCCTAAGTATATTCCGCGTAAAATCCGCCTGCGAGTTCTCCGCCAGAAGTCCGTCCTCGCCCGGTCTGACCATCTCGGCAGCACCAAAAGCGCGGATGGCCACCACGGGCAAGCCGGATGCCTTGGCCTCGGCGATGACCAGGCCCTGCGTCTCTGTTACCGAGGGAAAAACAAAAAGATCCGCGGAGGCGTAACAGTGGACAATCTTATTGCGAGGCAGAATGCCGGTAAAGGTAACCCGGCTTTCAAGCCTCAGTTTCGCACAGAGTTGGCGCAGATCTTCTTCTTGTGGGCCTCCGCCCACCAGAACCAGGCGCAAGGCGGGGATAACCTGCAACGCCCGGCGGAACGATTCCAATAAAAATGGCAGGTTTTTCTCCCTGCCGAGCCGCCCGACATAAAGGAGCACTCTTTCTTGGGGTGCAACTTGAAAATTGACCTGGAGCCAGCGGGGATCTGCACCCTCAAATTCCTGCAGATCAATACCGGTGGGGATCACCGCCTTCTTTACCGTAACCCCGATCTCTTCAAGGTAACCCTCGACAAGGCGGGAAGGGGCTATGACCAGATTGCAGCGATTGCAAAAATCCCTGACTATATTCTGGACCAGAGACCTTGTCGTCTGCTGGGCCACCGGCAGGTAGTGAACATATTGTTCATAGAGAGTGTGAAAGGTAAAAACAAGCGGCAGGCTGTATTGGCGCGCCGCATAGGCGCCCAACCGGCCCAGCAGAAAGGGAGAATGCACATGGATGATCTCCAGGTTGATCCGGCGCAGGGTCGTCCCCAGCTGGGCGGAAAAAGGGAGGGGAATGGAGAATTCGGGCATGGTCGGTGCCGGGATAGCGGCAAAGCGGAATATTTTATCTTCCCGGGGATAGTGGATCAGCGGATAATCAGGCCCAAATATGTATACTTCATGCCCCCGGGCATTGAATTCGCGGGTAAAGATCTCTATAGAGCGGACTACCCCGCTGGTGTAAGGGCGGTAGCTGTCAGTAAAAAAACCGATATTCATGCTTCGCCCACCTTGACTTGATCATGCTTTTTTTTCATCCATCAGCCATTGCAGGGATGCGTAGAGCCAGCGCCACTGGGCGCCACCCTCTCCGCCGGTATGCACCAATTCTTCAGAAGGGTTGTACCCCAGTTCGGGATGGGGCCCCAGGAGCAAAACCGCGCCCCGGCCGAAGGGAAAGGCGATTACCGCCGCCTCGTTGTTAGCCTGATAGCGGGCCAGGACCTCAACTTCTGTTTCGGAGAAACTGTTGAAGCAGGGGCCTCCAAAATACCACATCTCCAGCGTATCGGAAAATTCCTGCTGGAATTCCAGTTCCGGGTTTAGCACCATGGTGGCCAAAGAGCCCCAGGGTAGATAGGGGCCCGCCGCCTCACCGGGAAAAAGTTTGAGGGGGTAATCGAATGTTTTCCCTTGCCAGCGCATGGTGGAGGCGGCGTAGTAGGCGCCGGCGCAAAAACCGACAAAGCTGCCGCCTTTCTCCACAAAAGAGCTGATGTTGGCATGGTTGCCCAGGTAGCCGCGGTACTCGGCGCTGGCCCCGCCCACAAAGATGAGAATATCGCATAGAGCGTTCAGGTCTCCGCTGCTGGCCGTCTCCTGGTCAATCTCCACACAGTCCAG
>CAZQVX010000019.1:2171-3860 GCA_964596845.1 uncultured Syntrophomonadaceae bacterium
GCACCGATTGCGCAAGCCCTTCTAACGGCATTATATCACTTGCGGCAGGGCAAATAAAGTTTGCGCCCGGAAACCGCAGCGCCATCTTTTATGATAAGATATCGCTATGCACTCTGATCCTGGATAATTTGCGGCAGCGGTTTAGAAATGAGAGGTTCAAATCATGGTACAGGATATGACCAGGGGCCCGGTGGCGAAGCAGATCATCGTTTTCACAGTGCCCCTATTTATAGGCAATATATTCCAACAACTATACAATATGGTGGATGCGGTGGTCGTAGGCCGCTTTGTAGGTAAAGACGCCCTTGCCGCCGTAGGGACCAGCTTTCCGGCAATGTTTTTACTGGTTGCCCTGGTGATGGGGTTGACCATGGGCGCTTCGGTGGTGGTTTCACAGCTTTTCGGCGCCGGAGAGATTAGAAGGCTGCGCCGGGCCATCTCAACAGCTTTCATCTTCTTATTAATCTGCGCCCTGGCTTTGACTGTCATCGGCCTGCTGACGGTGCGCAGCCTTCTCTTGCTGCTTAAAACACCTCCGGAGATAATCGACGAGGCCGCCGTCTATTTGAAGATCATCTTTGCCGGCCTGCTGTTCATGTTTCTCTACAACACCATTGCCGCCTTCCTGCGGGCGCTGGGAGACTCCCGGACACCCCTTTATTTTCTCATTATCGCCTCGCTGCTCAATATAGCCCTGGATCTCCTCTTTGTAATTCGGTTTAATATGGGGGTTGCCGGTGTGGGCTGGGCCACAGTCATTTCCCAGGCAATTTCTATGATCCTCTGTATGGTCTATATTTACAGTAAGGTAGAACTTTTGCGCCTGAAACCGCGGGATCTGGTCTTTGACAGGGAGCTTTTTGCCCAATCCATCAGGCTGGGCATTCCGGCCTCCATTCAGCAGACTGTGCTCTCCTTAGGGATGATCGCCGTTCAGGGATTGGTAAACTCCTTCGGCAGCACAACTGTGGCTGCCTATACTGCGGCGGGCCGGCTCGACTCCATCGCCATGATGCCCATCATGAACCTGGGCATGGCTGTTTCCACATTTACGGCTCAGAATATCGGCGCCGGTAATCTGGATCGAGTCCGCCGCGGCTATCAAAGGACTCTGGCCATGGTGGCGGCCTGCTGTGTGGCTACCTCGGCGGTCGTCCTTCTTTGCGGACCTAAGCTTATCGAACTCTTCATCGACGCCAGGGAGGCGGAGGTAATCTCCCAGGGCAACGCTTATATTACCGTGGTTTCTTTCTTTTACATCATTCTCGGCCTGCTCTTTGTCACCAACGGTGTGCTCCGCGGCAGCGGAGACATGACCGTATCCATGATCTCGACTCTAGTGAACCTGGCCGCTAGAGTATTTTTTGCTTACTACCTCTCAGCGCGCCCGGGGATCGGCTACCATGGAATCTGGTGGTCCATCCCCATCGGGTGGGCTTTCGGATTCCTGGTAGCCTATGCCCGCTACCACAGCGGCAGATGGAGTGCTAAAACGGTAGCCGGCATTGCCGCCCCACAGCGGGCGGAAGCTGAAGGCGCTCTTTAATTATTAAGGACGGTTCTAAGTATAAAGCGGGAGGCATATCTCTAAATGATCACTTTTTTTACAGAGTGGGGGAGAGGCATGGATCAGTTAACGGTATACGGCGTCGCCCTGGTCCCGGTGATCATCGGTCTGTCTGAGCTTCT
>CAZQVX010000019.1:3960-14059 GCA_964596845.1 uncultured Syntrophomonadaceae bacterium
GGTGATAAAGATGAACCGTCTATTATAGACACAGGTTTATTCTGCCTGGCCGGCTTTTAAGCCGCTGAGGACGCTCAAAGTCGCCTTTGGGCCGCTTACAGGTCATTTGCTATGCACAGTTCACTGCGCAGGCCGCACAGGCGATTCTACAAGCTAACCGATTAGAAACAAATATGTCGTCTTTCTGGATGTAGTTTTTTTTGAGCCGGCAAAACAAACAATGTCATAAATGAGGTGTATTAGTGATGGGCCGAAAACGCATACCGGTAGATGTTCAGAAGCTGATCAGGCTTTACCGGAGTGGGTTATCCACGCGCCGGATTGCCGCACGAATGCGGGTATCCCATGATACAGTGCTGCGCAGATTGAAAGAAGCAGGACAGCCGCTGCGCCGCTGGCGCCTGCCCGGCGGCCCCTGATTACGGGCTCATATATTTTTATCCCCCTCTTAGTTTACATAAGATACATTATCGGAAGTTAAATTTTCTTTTCAGATTTCGTTCTCCTCTTCTTCCCAGAATAAAGGATAGGGATGGCGCAGAGGCGGGACGATCCAATCAGCCGCCTCCCCCGCTTCCTCCTCCTCTATCTCATCATGCTCCGCCCAGGCTTCACCTTCGAGTGGTTGATAGTGCTCCGGCGGCGGCGGCTCTAAGGGGGAATTTTCCGGTGCAACCTTCTTTTTCATTTTGATCCACCTCGCTGATAGTTTCAGTTGGCGATGCTTTTGCCTAGTGTACACGCCTTCAAAAGGATCATCCGGTCAATAAAAGGCTGGTTTCCCGCATTATGGTATAATCAATGAAATTGGATAAAGGAGGCGGCGCCGTGAAAACCCTGACCCCGCAGCAGCAAAAAGTGCTTGATTTTATCTCTCGCGAAGTGGCAGAAAAAGGCTACCCCCCCTCCGTTCGTGAGATCTGTAGAGCGATGGGATTTCGCTCCAGCTCCACGGCCCACCACTACCTGACCTCGCTGGAGGAGATGGGTTACCTGGAGCGCGGTGCGGCCAGGCCCCGGGCTATCCGCCTTCTCGACCCCGCGGGGGACCGCATGCAGTGCCGCTATGTCCCTCTAATCGGCCGGATCAGGGCGGGAAAGCCCTTGCCGGCCCAAGAAAACCTTGAAGGCTACTTCCCCCTCCCCACTCAGTTTGCCGCCGGCGGGGAATATTTCATATTGCGCGTAGAAGGCGAAAGCATGTCCGGCGCCGGTATCCGCGATGGTGATTTTGTCATCGTCAGGCAGCAGAACAGAGTGGAAAACGGCGAGATCGCCGCGCTTCTGCTCGGTGACGAGGCTACGGTCAAACGGCTCTTCAAGGAAAAGGACCATTTCCGGCTGCAGCCGGAAAACGACGATTTCGAGCCCATCCTGACGCGCGAGGTCGAGGTGCTGGGCAAAGTCACCGGCCTCTACCGGCGATTTTAGTGGTATTAAGCGATGGCTTTGGCGGCGGCGATGGTAGCGTAAAGGGCGTGCGGCAGGGTCAGGCCGCCCTGCAGGAAGACGGCGTAGGGTTCGCGCAGCGGCCCGTCAGCGGTGAGTTCGGCGGTGGCCCCCTGGTAAAAGGTCCCTGAAGCCATCACTACTTCATCGTCATAACCCGGCAGGGGGCCCGGCTCCAGGGTGAGATAGGACTCCACCGGCGAAGCCTCCTGGACCGCCTGGCAGAAGCGGAGCAGCTTATCGGCGCTCCTCAGAATGATCGCCTGGACGATATCGCCCCTGGGCTCCTCACAGCGGGGCCTCACCTCATAGCCCATCTCTTCAAATAAGGCAGCGGCAAAAGCGGCATTTTTCAGAGCGTTGCCCACCAGGGCGGGGGCCATAAAGAGCCCCTGAAAAAGGCTGCGCTTACCGGCAAAAGAGCCCAGCTTGTGGTAAAGGCCGGGCGCCGTCAGGCGGGCGGCAACCATGCGCACCAGTTCGCGCCGCCCGGCGATGTAGCCGCCGCTGCCGGCCAGCCCCCCGCCCGGATTCTTGATCAAAGAGCCGGCAATAAGGTCGGCGCCGGCAAAAAGCGGTTCTTCTGTTTCGGCAAACTCACCGTAGCAGTTGTCCACCACGATCCAGGCTTCGGGGCAGCGCTTGCGGATCTCTTTTGCCAGTGTCCCGATATGCTTTTTGGTTAAAGAGGCCTGCTCCACGTTGTAACCCGCTGAGCGCTGGATATAGGCCACCCGGGGCTGCAAAGCCGCCGACCCGAGGGCTTCCAGGTCCGGATAACCGTCCCGGCGTAAAGGCAGGTAGTGGTGGCGAATCCCCCACTCCTGAAGGGTTCCCGCCTCCTCCCCACGGCTCCCGATGACCGCCTGCAGGGTGTCGTAAGGCGGGCCTGTCAGGCAGAGCAGCAGATCACCCGGGCGAAGCAGCCCGGAGAGGGTCAGCGCCAGGGCGTGGGTGCCCGAGACAATCTGGGGGCGAACCAGGGCCGTCTCCGCCCCGAAAACCCGGGCGTAGGCGGCCTCCAGTTTCTCGCGGCCGCTGTCCCCATAACCGTAGCCGCTGCTGTCCATAAAATCCGCCTCGCCGATCCGCTGCTCCTGAAGCGCCTCCAGGACCCGGCGCTGGTTCGTAAAAACTATGCCGTCGAACTCTTCCCAGCGCCGCCGCGCCCGCTGCAGCGAGCGGGAAACAGAGCCCTTTAATTTTTCCGGCAGGTCCGGGTGAAGAAGCATGGTCTCATCAGACATCGGCATCACCGGGCTCTCTATCCAGGGGCTGCTCCGGCGGCGCGGGATCGGGGCCCGGCGGCCGGTCATAATGGGCCAATCTCCCGGCAAGTGAGGGATCTACCTGCGCCTCCACCTCGATGCAAAAGGGGCGGTAATGCACCCGGAGAACATTTCCGGAGCGCCGGATCTGGTCCAGCAGGGCGCCCTGCCGGTAGGGCAGGTAAACCTTAACCCTCTCACTTTGCCCGTCGATAATGCGGGCCAGCGCCTCTTTCAAGCCGGCTATGCCCGCGCCGCTGTGCGCAGAGATGAAGCGAACCCCCGGGTAGCGCCGCGCCAGGAAGGGCTCTTCAGCAGCGCTCTCCAGCAGGTCGATCTTGTTAAAGACCAGTAGTTCGCGCTTCTCGAAGCCGGGATCCAGGCGCGAGAGATGCTGCCGCACGATCTCAATCTGCCGGTCGTACTGCGGGTGGCTTATATCCACCACATGAAGCAGGATGTCGGCGGCGGCGATCTCCTCCAGGGTGGCCCGGAAGGCGGCGACAAGCTGCCGGGGCAGGTGCTGAATAAAACCGACAGTATCGGCAAAAAGGATCACCCGGCCGTCCTCCAGGCGGCCCCGCCTGACAGAGGGGTCCAGGGTGGCAAAAAGCTTATCCTCGGTGTAAAGATCTGCACCCGTCAGGGCATTGAGCAGCGTTGACTTGCCGGCGTTGGTATAGCCCACCAGCCCGGCGACAGGATGGCGCTTTCGCTGACGCTGCCGCCGGTGCAGCGCGCGGTGCCGGCGCAGGCCGCCGATCTCATGCTCAAGATCGCTGATCCGGCGGCGGATGGTACGGCGGTCCACTTCGAGCTGCGTCTCCCCGGGGCCGCGCGTGCCGATACCCCCGCCGAGGCGGGAGAGCTGGCTGCCCAGCCCGCTCAAGCGCGGCAGCAGGTACTGCAGCTGGGCCAGCTCCACCTGCAGCTTCCCCTCACTGGAGCGGGCCCGTCCGGCGAATATGTCCAGGATAAGGGCGGTGCGGTCCACGGTCTTCACCCCGAGTAGCTGGTCCAGGTTGCGCACCTGGGAAGGTGAAAGCTCATCATTGAAGATGATGAGCCCTGCGCCCGAATCTTCAGCCGCCGCCGCCAGTTCATGCGCTTTGCCCTTGCCGATATAGTAAGCGGGATCGGGCGCCTCTCGCCGCTGCGCCATGGTGAGGATTACTTCCGCCCCGGCGGTCTCCGCCAGAAGTGACAGCTCCTCCATCTCCGCAGCAATCCCGGGCTCCCCTCCCGCTCTCTCCAGCCCCACCAGTATGGCCTTTTCAGCAGTCAGAATAGCAGCACACCCTTCATTATCTGTTACCTGTATGTTACCACAAGGCCATAAGCGTTGCTAATAACCCTCAAACCGCCAATCTTTTAGCCCAAAATTCTTCTATTCTTTCAGGCTCTCTTCTAGATCGCGGCGGCAGTCGAAACGGCGGTAATCATCGGCGGTGCGGTCCTGCAGGTAGATGTAATCATAACCGCCGCCGCCCTCCTTCAGTGTATCCCTGTAAGCGGCGCCGGCCTCTTCGCGGCAGGCGGGGCAGCTGAAAAGGGGGATACTTACGCAGAGCACGCGGCAGCGGTCCCCGCCGCCGTGCACCGCCGCCGAATCGATGACCCGGTAAGAGCTGCAGCTGCGGCAGAGGCGCTGGCTGATCTGCTGGTTTTCGCTGATATTATCCGTATCGTAGTAAATCCGGCGTGCGGCGCTGAAAAAGTCGTCGTGCTTTTTCTTCTGCGCCGCCTGCTCTTCCTCGCGCCTGCGGAAGTTCTCCAGCTGCAGCGCCGTAATTTTCTTGAGCTGATCTAAGTTGTCGGGATTCTCCCGAAAAGCGCCGGGCTTGTAGTCCGGTTCGCGCAAATTGGAGTGATCAATCCCGGCCATGGCCATGATCAGGGCCAGATTGATATAGGGAAGAGCCGTCTCCACGGAGTAGCCCCCCTCCAGGACGGCGATATGGGGATTAAGCCTACGGTTCAGCTCGGCATAACCGCCGGCGGTAAAGTGCATATTGGCCAGAGGATCGCTGTAATGGTTGTCCTGCCCCGCCGAGTTCACCACCAGCTCAGGCTTAAATTCCTCAAGCAACGGCAGGATGAGGCTGTCGATAGTATAGAGAATCCCCTCGTCGGTGGTATAAGGGTTGAGCGGTATATTGATCGTGGCGCCCCAGGCCGGCGGCCGGCCCAGCTCCTCCACAAAACCGCTGCCCGGGTAAAGGGTGCGTCCGTCCTGATGAAAAGAGATGAAGAGAACATCGGGATCGTGGTAGTAGATCTCCTGGGTGCCGTCGCCGTGGTGCACATCGGTATCCACGATGGCGATGCGGCGCAGCCCGTATTTGCGGCGCAGGTATTCGATCATGATCGCCTCGTTGTTGATATTGCAGAAGCCGCGGTTGCCGTGAGCTACGCTCATGGCATGGTGCCCCGGCGGGCGGATGATGGCGAAGCCGTTTTTAACCTCGCCTTCCATGAAGGCGTCGCCTATGACCATGGCCCCGCCGGCGGAGACGTGATGGGCCTCGGTGGCGATGTGCTCCACGGAGGGGACGCAAAAATGAACGCGGGCGATATCCCGCGGCGCCGCCAGGCGCGGCTGGTACTCCCGGACCTGGGGCAAATCCATGATCCCCTCTTCGAAGATCTGATCCCGTGTGTAAAGCAGCCTCTCCTCGCGCTCAGGATGCGTAGGCGAGATGGCCCAGTCAAAAGCGGGAAAAAATAGCACCCCTGTGGGTTTCATTCACGCACCCCCTTAAATTTGTCGATGAGGCCGGGGGCAATCTGCACCCCGACCTGGAATATCTTTCCGACCCGGCCCCAGCCGCGGATCATGTTAAACTGCTCAGCCAGGTCCACGCGCGCCTCCCGGGCATAGTTGCCCGCCCCCCGGGCCTCGGCCAGCCGGGCCAGATGCTCCAGGGCCAGCTTTTCAGCTTCGGCCAGCTGGAATGTTGCAGGACTGGGGATGGGCCCCTCGATGCCCTCCTGGTCGATGACGAAACGTTTCTGCTGAGTATCGGCATAAAGATGCAGCGCCAAAGTCGGCCTCGCCGCGGCGGCGCCCAGGGCATTGCCTACCGGAGCCAGGCGGTGCACGGTGCAGGGAACCCCCATCCTCTCCGCCAGCAGCGGCACCACCTGCCCCGCCGCCGCTCCAATCCCCATGAGCCTCTCCACCTTGAAGCTGCGCCGGTGCACGACCTCCCAGACCTTGTAAGCAGGCTCGCTCTCCCACTCCCTGAACATCCCCTCGATGAGCCCCTGCAGCCGCGCCAGAACCTGCTCCACAACGGCGCCGGCCAGCTCCCGCGGAGCCATTTGCCGGGGTGCGGCCAGCTCCTCCAGGCCGGCACTGCTGCAGGCCGCATCGCCTGCCTCCATGCCCCCGCAGAGGTTGAAGGCATCCGTTACCGTCGCCGCCGGGCCCCCGAAGCAGAGCGCCGGCCCCGCCCGCTCCGCGGTGATTTCGACCTCTCCCCCCGCCCCTTTGAGCCGGCTGTCGCCGCCCAGGGCCAGGGAGCGCAGGGCCAGGGCCCGGATATGGGTTAAGCGCCCCTCAATGCAGGCGCCTTTGGATGCATGCAGCGGTTCGCCCTCGATGAGCAAAGCGATATCAGAGGTGGTGCCCCCGATATCGATCACCACTGCATTCTCTTTTCTATTGCTCAGGGTCACCGCACCCATGGTGCTGGCCGCCGGGCCCGAGAAGGCCGTCTCCAGAGGCCTTTGCCGCGCCACCGCCAGCGGCATGGTCCCGCCGTCCGCTTTGAGAATCTCCACCGGAGCGGTAATTGAGCGGCGCCGCAGCGCCTCATCCACCCGGGCGGCAAACTCATTCCACTTAGGCGCAGTCACGGCGCTGTAATAAGCCGTTGCCGCCCGGCGGGGAAAGTTGAGGCGATCCGCCCTATCACTGCCCAGGGTCACCTCTGCTTCGGGGTAACGGCGGCGGATAATGCCGGCGATCTCCTGCTCCACGCCGCGGTTGCGGTGCGAAAACTTGGCCGCCACAGCGATGTGGCGAATCCCCTTCTCCTTGATCTCTGCCACAGCGCCGGCGACCTCCGCCTCAGAGATCTTCTCGGTGAGATTGCCCCTGAAGTCAATATTGCCCTGCAAAAAATAGGTATCCGGGGCTAACTGAAAATAGCTGAAGGGGAGCCCCCGTCCGGGAAGGAGCAGCAGTGCTGTGCGAGCCCCGCTTTGCGTCGCCAACAGGTTCGTCACCAGGGTCGTGCTGATCACCAGGCGCCGCACAGCCGCCGGATCCCGGCCTTCTAGCAGCTCATCCAGCACCTCCAGGATTGTTTCCGTCAGCCCGCTGCCGCTTCCGGGTCTTTTCACACTTTTCAGCAGAGCCCCCTCCTGAATGAGCACACCGTCAGTAGAGGTCCCCCCCACGTCGATCCCCAGAAGCATTTGCAGACCACCTCCGGCATATGATCATTTCTACCTTTAGTTTACCACATTTCCCCCTGCCTGTTATTTTACGGCTAGATCCACCCCGGCAAAACTGCAGCCCCCTTCGCCTGGCGCAGGGCAAAGAGGTTAAAAAAGAAAACAAGTAAAATAGTCGCGGCAGACCGGTGAAGAAAAGGTCTTTGAAGGCCCGCTGCAGAATTAAACAAGTTATCGGCGGATGGCCCTCAGGGCGGAAGGCCGGCGCATTTAATTTGCGACATAACTCTGTAGAAGTGAAAACAAGCCATGATCAAACAAGAACTACAGCAGGGGTTAAGCGATGCCTTTCCCATTGTCCTGGGGTATATACCCTTAGGTCTGGCTTTTGGCGTGCTGGCGGGGGATTCAGGCCTTTCCCTGCTTCAGGCCACCGCCATGTCCGCTCTCTGCCTCACCGGGGCCGGCCAGTTTATCGCCGTGGGCATGTTCAAAACCGGCGGCTTTCTCAGCGCTATCTTCCTGACCACTCTTCTCGTCAACCTGCGCTATGCCCTTTTCGCCGCATCCACTGTCCCCTTTTTAAAAAAAGGGGGGATCCCCGCCGCCCCGGCCACCGCTTTATCCTTCTTCCTTACGGACGAGACCTACGCCGTCTCCATGAACCACTACCGGACCCACCGGGCTACGGCCTCATATTTTGCCGGTCTGGGCCTTTCCGCTTACCTGGGCTGGACCGGCGCTACTTTTGCCGGAGCGCTCCTGGGCGGCATGATCGGCAGCACCGACCGGCTGGGGATGAACTTCGCCCTGCCGGCCATGTATATCTCGCTTTTAATCCTGCTCATCAGGCGTAAGTCCCATCTCTACACGGCGCTCGCCGCCGCCCTCATCGCCCTGCTGGTGGGATGGATCATCCCTTCGGCCATGGCCAACAATTTCAATATCATCGCGGCGACGCTTGTCGGCGCCACCCTGGGGGTTGTCCTTGATGAACGCCGCTGATCCCTGGCTCATGATCATGGGCGTGGCGCTGGTCAGCCTGCTGCCCAAGATGCTCCCGGTAGCCCTCTTTTCGCGCTTCGAGATGCCCGCCTGGCTTGAAAAATGGCTCTCTTTTGTCGCCCCCGCCGTCCTGGGCGCGCTCACCGCCGTCTCCATCCTGGCTCCGGCGGGTAAAATTGACCTTGGCGTGAACAACCTCTATATCTGGGCTTTTATCCCCACCCTCATCGCCGGATGGAAATGGAAAAGCATCTTTGTTACCCTGCTCGTGGGCATGCTCAGCATGGCCCTCCTGGTTTACTTCACCGCTTGAGCACCCTCCGGGGCGGGCGCCGCCCCGAGAATGTCGCCTTGCAGCCGGGGGAACCCCGCCCCGGTGAGCGATGAGATAAAAATCACCTTGCCCGGAACGCCGGAGCGCTCTTTCAGGGGAGGGCGCTCCAGAAGATCGACTTTACTTCCCGCTGTCAAAAAAAACTTCCCCCGGCGCCGGCAGTATTCAGCCAGGCTGCGCCCCAGCGCATCGTCGAATTCCCGGCGGGCCGGATCGCTGCAGCTGAGATCAACCATCTGCAAGACTGTTTCGGCGCCCTGGAGCGCCTGCAGGGTCAGCAGCAGCCTGGGCCGCTCGAAAGGGGGCAGCGGCACTTTATCCTTTAAAGAAACAGTATCGATGAGGGCGATGCGCCCCCCGGGACGCTGCAGCAGATGCACCGCAAAAGTTCGCAGCAGCCCGCCGCTGCGCCGCCGCCGGTTCACCATAAGGTCCCGGGCGGCCGCCGGCGAAAGGGTCCCCCGGCCCCGCCCGCTGCTGCCTGCTTCAGTGTAGCTCAGGCTGCGGGCGCCTAAGTACTCGGCGAAATTGATGCAGAAAAGCGTTTTCCCTGTCCGAGCTGCCCCCACAACCGCTATGCTTTTATTCACTGTTCTTCCACCGCCAGGTCGCTCTCCTCGATGGTAACCAGCTCTTCACGGCTTAACTGCTCCAGCCTGCTCAATCGCAGCGCCTGGCGCCGGATCGATTGCTCAAGGATGTTCCGTACCAGACGGGCATTGCTGAAATTCAGCTCTGTTCTGCGTTCCGTCAGACAGCGCTGCAGCTTTCTTTGCGCCGGCTCCGAGAAGCTATAGTGGCGCTGCCGGGCCATCAGATCGGCAATTTCTAAAAGTTCGCTCACACTGTAATCGGGGTAGGCGATCTGGATGGGAAAGCGAGAGCTGAGCCCCGGGTTTAGTTTGATAAAGGAAGCCATTTCGCGCCGGTAACCGGCCAGGATGAGAATAAATCCGTTGCGGTGATCCTCCATCGCCTTGACCAGCACATCGATAGCCTCTTTGCCGAAATCCTTCTCCCCGCCGCGGCCCAGCGAATAGGCTTCGTCTACAAAGAGCAGGCCGCCCATAGCTTTCTGAAGCTGCTCCCGCGTCTTCTGGGCGGTATGGCCGATATACTCCCCTACCAGGTCCGCCCGCTCCACTTCGACGAGGTGCCCCTTCGGCAGCACCCCCAGCCCCTTGAACAGCTTGCCCAGGAGCCGCGCCACCGTGGTCTTTCCCGTCCCCGGATTGCCGCTGAAGATCATATGTAAAACCAGTTGCTCGCATTTGAGATGGTGTGCGGCGCGCTGCCGGCCGATTTCAATGTAGGCCTTGATCTCCTCCACGATCTCTTTCACCCCCGAGAGCCCCACCAGCTGCTTAAGCTCCCAAAGGGCCGCCCCGGCAGCCTCCCCCTCCCGGAGGCTCCCCCCTGCGGGACGCTCTTCGCACATCTGCTGCAGCGCCTCCAGCGTCCCCGCTTCACCGCGCTCAATTTTCCGCCACAGCTGGTAATCCACCGGGGTATGGGGCTGTCTGGAAAGAAGATACATCTCCCCCGCTCCTTTCAGTGCACCATACCAGTATACGCAGTGGGCAGAGAAAAGGGGAAACAATTAGCTCTTAGTTGCTATTGGAATTGACCATCCGATATA
>CAZQVX010000020.1:0-8666 GCA_964596845.1 uncultured Syntrophomonadaceae bacterium
ATGAGCTCCCCCATCCTGGTCATAAAGTCAAAATACTGGCTCTGCCGTGTGATCAGATCAGTTTTTTGGGGCTCGTCAAAACTCAGCAGGCTGATGGTGCCTGCAATCTGGCCGTTTAGACTGATGGGGCAGACAAGGGAGGCGGTGCAGAAGCAATTTGATTTGATGATGCAATTTTGGCAGAGATCATGCTTTCCCGGTTTTTCAATGGCGTAACTGTTTCCTGAGGCCAGCACCTGCCGGGCTACATTTGCCGTCTTCGAGGTGAACCCAATCTTTCCCCGGATCCGGCCTGTCGCTCCGACAACCACCAGATTGTCGTCGAATATCTCTACATCCAGCCTTAGTGCAGAGGCGATTGCCTCTGCGATCTCCTGGACAGTTTCCTGGATCATTATCAACCTGCTTGCTCTCTCCATCCGCTCCTCCATTGTGCTAATTCCATTTATATAACCTTTATTCTTTATCAAATAATAAAATCCCTTTCCATTTTTAAAAAATGCTTGAATCCAGAGAGGCTAATTTCACGATGGTAAGCGGTAAAAAGGCAGGAGAGTTGCAAAAAAAGCTGCCTGGCTCAGATTTATTACAACCCTTCTCAGTCACCGAGAATAGCTGTAAGAAGGCTGCAAAGTACAGCAAAATTGGGAGATAAAGAAATTAATATTTCAAAGCCCTATCTAGCACAGATTGAATTATATTTTAAAAAACGCTTGGCATTGATATTGCGTCAATTTAAAATTATCAGCGAAGAAAGCTGCTCTTTCTTATTGCATTTGCATATCTATCTGAGGAAGGATGAGTAAGGTGTTTCAACAGTTTCAGGGAGGCAGCAACAAGGTGTTCCCGAAAGAGAAAGTTAAAGAGATTCACGAGGCTTCTGTCTACTTAATGGAGAAAGTCGGCGTAAAGGTGCACAACCCGCGAGCCAGACAGATCTATGCCGATCACGGGGCAGAGGTGGATCATGCCGGTGCTATCGTCAAGATTCCCCGGTCCATGCTGGAAGATGCGGTTGCCGCAGCCCCGTCAAGGGTGATCCTTTGCGGCAGAGAAGAAAAAAACGACCTGGTTTTGGAGGGGACAAACACCTACCTGGGCACCGGGGGCACTGTTCTCAACACTCTCGACATGGACACAGGCAAGCGCCGTCCCACCGAGGTGCGCGATGTGTCCGGTTATGCCAAGATGACCGATGCTCTTGAAAATGTGGCCTTTTTCGTCATAAATTGTTACCCCCAGGATGTTCCCACAGAGGATGTAGATATAAACAGGTTCTATCATGCTCTGGCCAACACTTCTAAACATGTCATGGGCGGCATCTACACTGAGAACGGCTTAAAAGAGGTCATGAGGATGTCTGAAGAGATCGCCGGGGGAAAGGCCAAATTGCTGGAACGCCCCTTTGTTTCCTTTATCACCTTGATAATGAGCCCGCTGGTTATGGAGGTTACTTACACCGATTTTCTCATTGACATTGTTAACTACGGCCTGCCTGTGGCCACTCCCTCCGAACCGCTGGCCGGCGCCACCGGGCCGGTAACCCTGGCGGGCACGGTGACCGTTAACAATGTGGAATCCCTGGCCGGCCTCATCCTGGCCCAGCTGATCCGCAAGGGTCATCCCACCCTCTACGGCAGCACCTCCAGCATTATGGATATGCTTTCAGGGACCTATATGGCCGGCGCTATTGAGTCGGCGCTAATCAACGCCGGCTGCGCGCAGATGGCTCAGTATTACCAGGTTCCCATATACGCCACCGGAGGGATGTCCGACTCAAAAATTGTCGATTGCCAGGCAGGCTATGAATCGGCGCTAACAGCAATGCTTGTAGCCCTCTCCGGCGCCAACTATATTCATGATGCTTTCGGCTTGTTGGAGTTCTGCACCACCCTCTCTTATGAAAAAATGGTTACCGATAACGAGATCGTGGGTATAGCCCTGCGGGCGGTGCGGGGGATTGAAGTTACTCCGGAGACCATTGCGGCTGATGTTATCAGTGAGGTAGGGCCCGGGGGGAATTTTTTGGCTCACCAACATACCGCCGCTCATGTGCGCCGGGAATTTTTCTTTCCCAAGGTCGCCAACCGGCAGATACGCCAGGAGTGGGAAGCTGCCGGAAGCCCCGATACGGCGATGAGGGCCCATGAAATGGCCGAAAAAATACTTCTGAAGCATTCTCCGCTAGGATTTAGTGAAGACCTGGAAACGCTTTTAAGAAAAAATTACCCCGGTATAAAATAAAGGGAACTTATCAAAACAATTGAATATTAAAAGGAGAGTCTCTAATGATCCAGTTAAATTATAGCAACTCCTTACAGGTGATCTTGACGGGGCTAAAGGCGGCATACGTGCGGATCAAAAAGACCGGGAGGTAAGATCATGAACTACGGCAGCTACAGTGTAAACTACCGCCCGCTATCAATTAAAGATGTCGAAGCGATCCACAAGGCCTCCATGCTTGTTCTGGAGAAAAGCGGGTTTATCGTGGATAACCGCCGGGCCCTGGAGCTTTTTGCCGGGCACGGGGCCGGCGTCGATTTTGAAAATAAGATCGTCCGGGTCAAAGAAGAATGGACGATGGAGTATCTTAAGAAAGCCCCTTCCCGGATTGTCCTCTACGGGCGAGAGGAGAAGCACAACCTGGTGGTTGAAGCTGATCGCACCTTTTTTGGGACAGGTGGGACTGCTCTAAATGTATATGATCGCCTGACTCAGAAGCGACGTCCCGCCGTACTTTCGGACAGTGCCGATATCGGGCGCCTTGTAGACAGTCGCGAACAGATAGACTGGTACCTGCTGCCCGTCTATCCCAACGATCTGTCCCAGGAAGACATCGATATAAACCGCTTTTACTCCGGCGTCAAAAACACAACAAAACATGTGATGGGCGGCATCTACGGGGGTCACGAGGGAGCGGGGGACCTTATTAAGTTTGCCCAAACAGTTGCCGGCGGCGCCGCGAAGTTGAAAAAGAAACCGCTCATATCGGTAATCTGTTGTACTATCAGCCCCTTGATGCTGGAATCAAAATATGTTGATTTCATTTTTGATCTGGTGGAGGCCGGCATCCCCGTCGCCACCCCCTGTGCCCCCATTGCCGGGGCAACCTCGCCGGTGACTCTGGCCGGAACGCTTGCTCAGATCAACGCGGAGGCGATTTGCGGTATCCTGCTGACTCAGGTGATCCGGGAAGGAGCGCCGGTGCTTTACAGCGTGGTCCCCACCACGGCCAACATGAAAAGCATGGAGTTTTTATTTGGGGCGGTAGAAAACGGGATCATGAACGCCGCCTCTGCGCAGCTGGCCTCTTACTACAACCTGCCCCAGTATTCTACAGGCGGGGTCACAGAATCGAAGGTTTTTGACGTGCAGAACGGATGTGAGAAATGCCTGAACAACCTGCTGCCGGGGATGGCCGGGGCTCAGTTGATCCATAACGCCGCAGGTCAGATCGACAGCAGTATGACGGTTGCCTTTGAGCAGTATATCCTGGACGACGAGATTATAGGGGCGATCAGGCGGGTATTGCAAGGTATTACCGTGACCCCTGAAACACTGGCGGCTGAACTGATTTGCGAGGTAGGCCCGAGGGGCCATTACCTGGCCCAGGAACACACGCTGGCCCATATGAGGCAAGAGCTCTACATGCCCCCGGCAGCGGTCCGGCAAAATTACGCAGCCTGGGATAAAAGCGGGGGCAAAAACATGATCGATCATGCCCGCGAAGAGGTCGACAGGGTGTTTGCTGAACATCGGCCGCTGCCGCTGCCCGCCGGCCTGGAAGAGGAGCTAAAATCTCAGTTTCCCAACCTGATCTGCTGAGAACTAATGGGATCAGCCCAATAAACGCCAGGAGTGTGCATAACTGATGTATTCTGGAAACGCAGCCGTATCGGAATTTATCCTGGAATCTGCCTGGGACAATCTGCCGCAGGATGTGCAGCGGCAGGCCAAGCTGTGCACTCTCGACCTGTTGGGTGCCGTCATCGCCGGCAGCAGGGCGAGAATATCGGCGATTGCGGCGGAGCAGGCCCTGGAGCATTGGCCGGGGGATGCGGCCACGATTTTGTTTTTTGGGGCGAAAGCGAGTCTGCCGGGAGCTGTGCTGGCCAATGCTTTTACCGCCAATGCGCTGGATATCGACGACGGTTACCGGGCGATCAAGGGTCATCCGGGTGCGGTAGTTTTCCCTGCAGTTCTGGCAGCCGCTGAAACCAAAAAAGTCAGCGGAAAGGAGTTTTTGGCGGCGTTGGTGACGGCTTATGAAGTGGCGATCCGGGCTGGGAAAGCCTGGCATCAATACCATAGTGAGTACCATGGGTCAGGGTCCTGGGGCTCCCTGGGCGCCGCCGCCGGGGTGGCGAAGATCTTGGGATTGCAGAAGCAGGCGATCAATCATGCCCTGGGGACGGCAGAATATCATGCCCCGATTATGCCCATGATGCGGTGCATCGATTACCCGGCGATGACCAAGGACGGTATCGGATGGGGGGCTATGGTGGGGACGGTCTCCGCGCTTCTGGCCGGAGCCGGTTTTACCGGCATCCCCAGCCTCTTTGGCATGGAAGAATACAGCGATCTGGTAGAGAGCCTGGGCCGCGAATACCTTATTTTGAACCTTTACTTCAAACCGTACGCCTGCTGCCGCTGGGCTCAACCGGCAGTGTGCGCAGCCTTGAAACTACGGGATCAGTATAAACTTATGCCTGAAGATATAGAGCGGGTGGCGGTCCGCACTTTCGGGGCTGCTACGCGGCTGTGGCTCCAGAACCCGGCAAACGCCGAGGAGGCCCAATACAACATGAGCTATCCCATTGCCGCCGCTCTGGTTGACGGCGAAGTCGGGCCGCACCAGGTCTTAGACGGATATCTGCAGAACAGGCAAATCTTGAATCTCGCCTCCAGGGTCGAGGTCATACTGGATGAGTCTCTGGATCGGATGTTTCCAGAAAAGTGCCTCTGTGAACTGGAACTTCTGCTCAAAGATGGGCGAAAACTGTGCAGCGGCACTACGGGAGCCCTGGGTGACCTGGATAACCCCCTGGGAGATGCGGGCATCGAATCAAAATACTTGTGGCTGGCCGGCCATGTGGTGACAGACAGCCGGGCGGCAGAAATCATGAAATTGGTGCAGCACCTGGATGAAATTGAAAACCTCAAACCACTGATAGATCTGCTCACCTTTGCGGAAAACCTTTAAAGGGGGGATGGGATGAAATAGCTGTCACAGGCGATGGCTTCTACGGGGGGTAATACATTATCATAAAGGAGGAACCGATTAAATGCGTAAAGTTGTATTGCTGGTGGCAATCCTGGCTCTAAGTGCTCTCTTGATCGCCGGATGCGGCCCTGCGGGGGACAACGGAGATGGGAAACCTAAAATTACTGTAGGTTCCAAAAATTTCACTGAGCAGCTTGTTGTCGGGCACATGGTTGGTTTGTTGATGGAGGACGCGGGCTATCCGGTGAATTACCAGCTGCGTTTGGGCGGCTCGGGCCTGGTTCACGAGGCTCTGGTAAACAATGAGATCAATGTATATGTGGAATATACCGGTACCGGGCTTATGGTTATGCTGGAAGAGGATCCCATAAGCGATCCTGATGAAACTTACGACCGGGTGAAAGAGGCATACGCAGAAAAATGGGACCTGACCTGGCTGGAGCCCTGGGGCTTTAACAACACCTATACTATCGCAATGCGGAAGGATGTTGCTGCCGATCTGGGCCTGGTAAAAATAAGTGATCTGAAGGATAAAGCTGCAGATCTGACTTTCGGGGCGACTCATGAATTTATCCCGCGGCAGGACGGCCTGGCCGGTCTTCAAGAGCACTACGGATTTGAATTCAAAGAAGCTGTGGGGATGGATGAGGGGCTAATGTACTCTGCGGTCAGGGAAAAAGAAGTTGACGCCATTTCCGCCTTTGCTACTGACGGTAGAATTCCCGCCTTTGAATTAGTTACCCTGGAGGATGACCTGGGATATTTCCCGCCCTATTATGCGGCCCCGGTAGTGAGCGGAGACCTGCTTAAGGAAGATCCTGAAGTTGCAACGATACTGAATAAATTGGCCGGCAAAATCGACGATGCCACCATGGCTGAGTTGAATTACAAAGTTGACGAAGATAAATTGGATCCCTCTGTTGTGGCCAAGCAATTCCTGCAGGATCTCGGGCTTATTAAATAGGAATACCCAGTGGATGGTGGAATAGCCCCCGGGCTATTCCACCAATTTTAAAGGGGATGAGATAGATTGATCCAATTGGAAAATGTAACTAAGCAATTCGGCGAATTCACGGCAGTGGATCAGCTTAATCTTCATATTGCCCCTGGCGAGTTTCTGGTTCTTATCGGTCCCTCCGGGTGCGGTAAAACTACTACCATGAGGATGATCAATCGTCTGATCGATATTACGAAAGGCCGGATCTTGATCAAGGGTAAGGATATCAGCACAGAAAATCCCATTCAACTGCGCCGGCAGATCGGTTATGTGATTCAGGATATCGGGCTTTTTCCCCACATGACGATAGCTGACAATATTGCCATAGTACCGCGCCTTCTCAAATGGCCGAAAGAAAAACAGAGGAGGCGCATTGAAGAGCTTCTGGAAATGGTGGGGCTGGATGCGGCCGGCTTCATGCATAAATACCCCCGCCAGCTCAGCGGAGGTCAGCGCCAGAGGATTGGTGTAGCCAGGGCTTTGGCCGTGGATCCGCCGGTTATGCTAATGGATGAACCTTTTGGGGCTCTTGATCCCATCACCCGCGAACAGATGCAGGATGAATTTCTCAGGCTGCAGAAACAGGTCAAAAAAACAATCGTCTTTGTGACTCATGACATGGATGAGGCCTTAAAATTTGCCGATCGGGTGGCGATCATGGATCGCGGGAAAATTGTCCAGTGCGATACTCCGGAGATGATTCTGCGCCGGCCGACCAGTAAATTCGTCAGAGATTTTGTGGGCACAGATCATACCCTAAAACAGCTGGCTTTGACCAAAGTTAAAGATGCCATGATTACTGAAATTGACACCCTGCAACCTGAAAACACTATTGCCCAGGCCAGGGTTTTATTTGATCGGGGATACAGGAGCATTGTTATTGTTTCCAAAACCAGACAGGTGTTGGGCTATATTAATAAAGAAGATGCTCTCGAGTGCCCCGGGGAGAGTCCGGTATCGGAGATTATGGTAACCCCCATCAGCACTGTTGACGACGACCTGACTCTGAAAGAAGCCCTTTCGGTCATGGTCAGAAATGATGCCGGTTACATTGCGGTAACCGACAATAACGAGACGCTGGTCGGGATCATCACTTCAAGCCTGCTCCATCAAATAGTCGGTGATCCCCATCTGGATGCGGGGGGGCTTCAATAATGCGATACATGCTGCAGCATCCTGATATCGTATTAAAGCTTACCTGGGAACATATTGAGATTTCGGTTATCGCGGTGGCTATTTCGCTTGTGATCGGGGTGGCCATAGGAATAATATTAACCAGGATCAAGATTTTGCAGGGGCCGGTGCTGGCTCTTGCCGGTGTTCTTTATACCATTCCCAGCCTGGCGCTTTTCGCCATGCTCATACCTTTTTTGGGGTTAGGGATGAAACCGACGGTGTTTGCCCTGATTCTTTATTCTCAGCTGGCGATTGTGCGCAATACGGTTTCAGGCATCGAGACGATTGATCCGAGCATAATCGAGGTTGCCAAGGGGATGGGGATGACAGGGTGGCAGAGGTTGTTTTTAATCGAGATCCCCCTGGGATTACCGGTAATCATGGCCGGGGTGCGCATGGTTACGGTTATGGCCATCGGGGTGGCCACAATTGCTTCGTTCATCGGCGCAGGTGGGCTGGGCGATCTTGTATTTCTGGGGATGCAGACGGTGGATGCAAACATTATTCTTGCCGGCGCCGTGCCGTTGGTTATACTCACCCTTGGCGCTGACGCCATTCTGGTCTTTCTGCAGAGAAAAATGGAAAGCTGGCGGGAAGATATGACGGCAGCAGATCCGGTCGGGGAGGGATAAGGGATGCTGGATTTTATTTTAGAAAATCAACCGGCAATTATGGTTTTACTGCGGCAGCATGTTATTTTGACTCTGGCGGCAGTCGGGCTGGCTATAGCCACCGGGGTTCCTTTAGCTGTTCTGGCCTCGCGGGTGCCCTCCCTGGAGAGACCGGTTTTGATTTTGGGCAACCTTGGCCAGGCCATACCGAGCCTGGTCATCCTGGCGCTGTGCATACCGATCATGGGGATCGGATTTGCGCCTTCCCTGGCAGCTTTGGTATTCCGGGCAATTCTGCCCATTCTCTTGAACACATTTGTGGGGATTAAAAATGTGGATCATGGTCTCATCGAGGCGGCCAGGGGGATGGGCATGACTGACAACCAGATCCTCTGGAAGGTGCAAATTCCAATTACAGTCCCGGTGATGATCGCCGGGGTAAAAACTGCTGCCGTACAAGCGGTCTCTCTGGCAACACTGGCGGCATTTGTGGGCGGGGGCAGTTTGGGCAACCTGATTCAGTCGGGGATCATGTTAAATAATTTCAACAGGCTGATGACCGGCGCTGTTTTCACAGCTATTTTGGCTCTACTGGCAGACTTTATTGTCGGCCGGCTTGAAGTATGGTTAACCCCACGAGGCTTAAAAGTATAAAGTA
>CAZQVX010000020.1:8766-12012 GCA_964596845.1 uncultured Syntrophomonadaceae bacterium
GCCAGGATGTAGTAGTAGATGGGCTGGCCGCCGTATTTCAGCTCTACTTCTACGCCGGGGCAAGTATCTTCCACTGCTGCAGCCAGGGATTCGGCTTCCCCGCGGGTGATCTCCTTGCCGTAAAGGATGGTCACCAGTTCGTCGTCTTCATCTACCATGTGGGCGATAAGAGCGAGTGCGGCCGGTGTGAGCTTTTCCCCGGCGCTGCAGAGCTGTCCATCATAAAGGCCGATGAAAGAACCCCGGGCCACTTTTTTCCCCTTGATGACAGTATCCCTGGTAGCGTAGGTAATTTCGCCGGACTTGACTTGCTTCATACTTGTTTCCATCGCATGGATGTTATCATTAAAATCGGCAGCAGGGTTGAATGCTACTATGGCGGCCAGGCCCTGGGCGATGGTGCGGCTGCCGATCACCGCCACCTCTTTGGCGCAGATCTTCTGTGCCTGCTGGGCGACCATCTGGATGTTTTTGTTGTTCGGTAAAATTATCACCCGATCGGTGGTCAGGCGCTGCACTGCGTTAAAAAGGTCCTCCACCCGGGGGTTCATGGTCTGCCCTCCGAAAACGATCTCATCGGCGCCGAGGCTTAGAAAAAGATCCTTGATCCCCTCTCCAAAAGATATGGCGATGATGCCGGTATCGTCTTTACCCTTTTGTTTACCGGAATCGGACAGGGTGATCACTGTTTCGACCGGCGCCGGCAGGTTTAGGGCGTGATGATGCTGATCGGCCATGTTGTCGATCTTGATGTCATGCAGGGAGCCGAACGCCAGGCAGATGGTGAGGACTCCGCCCGGATCCGCGGTATGCAGGTGCACTTTGCTCACCCCCTCCTGGCTGACCACGAGCAAGGAATCACCCAGCGGTTCGAGGCTTGTTTTTAGTTCTGCTACCGCCGAAGTCCCCTTAATGATCAACTCTGTGCAGTAGGGATGGGGCAGATTTAGTTCGCCCGCAGGCATAAGCACTGCCGCCTTTTTTGCGCCCTTCCCGCCGGTTATAAGTTCTGCAGCCTCTTTGTGGGCCAGGACTTCTCCCAGGGCGTGCTGCACGGCAAAAAGGCAGCCCTCCAAAAAGACGATCATCCCCATCCCGCCGGCATCGACCACCCCCGCCTCTTTCAGCGCAGGCAGCATCCCGGTGGTGCGCTCCAGCGCCGCCCTGCCGCTGTCAATAGCGGTTTCAATAATTTTTAAAAGGTTGGCGCCGCTGCGTGCCGCGCTCCTGGCGCCGCGGGCTGTTTCGCGGGCCACCGTCAGGATAGTGCCTTCGACAGGTTTCGACACGGCTTTGTAGGCGTAGACCACGCCGTATTGAAAGGCTTTGCTCAGGTCTTCGGGATAGGCCACTTTTTTACCCTGTAGCCCCCGGGCGATCCCCCGCAGCAACTGCGATAGGATCACCCCGGAATTTCCCCTGGCGCCCATCAGCGCACTTGAAGCGGTCTCGACGGAGATCTCTCCGATATTGTTGCCCCTGTAGTTCAGCGCCGTTTCGGCGGCGGCCGCCAGGGTCATGCTCATGTTTGTCCCGGTGTCTCCGTCAGGTACCGGGAAAACGTTTAGCGCATTGATCGCTTCTTTCTCCCGAAGAAAAAAATAGCTTGCTCCGATGATCATCTTCTGAAAATCAGCGGCTTTGATAGCCAGCTCATCTTTTACCCCATCTGCTACCATAAAATTTCGACCCTCCCCGGGAAGCCGGATCTAATCATGGGCCCAAAAGCCCAGGCCGACCAATCCCGGGCCCCCGTGAGTACTTAGAACCGGGCCGAACTCTCTGATAACCACCCGCGCGTGGGGCGCCATCTCCTGGACCATACCCTGAATGCTTGCAGCATCTTCCGGCGCCGCGCAATGAATTACGGCTACTTGTAGATGCTTGCTCTCCAGAGGAATCTCCTGCAGCATCCTGTGGATCGCCTTTCGCCTGGTTCTGACTTTAGCAAGAACTTCAACTACACCTTCTGAGAAGTAGAGGATCGGTTTTATCTGGAGCAGCGTGCCGAGCAGCGCCTGTGCACCGCCGATGCGGCCTCCCTTTTTCAGATATTCGAGGGTATCGGGGATAAAGTAGGAGCCGATCTCCTTCGTGGCCTGCTTTAGCCGGGCGCTGATCTCGGCACGGCTGCACCCTGCTTCGGCCCACTCTGCCGCCGCCAGGACCAGAAAGGCCAGGGGGGTAGAAGTAGTTGTAGAGTCAACAACTGTGATTCTCCCGGGGTCAACCATAGAGGCGGCTCCCCTGGCGCTGTCAAAGGTACCGCTTAACCTGGATGAGACGTGAATAGAAATAACTTCTTTGTCTTTCGCAATCAGAGTTTTATATGCTTCGGCAAAAGCGCCCACGGCCGGCTGTGAAGTAAAGGGCAGCTGGTCTGACTTGTCCACCCGGGCAAAAAACTCTACAGTATCAACGATACCATCGTAGATGAAGCCGTCAGAAAAATTCACCGTCAACGGGACCACGGTAATGTCATAACGGGCGGCTTCTTCTGCTGTGAGATAGGCTGTTGAATCAGTAACCAGGGCGATCTTGGGCATTAGATCTCCTCTTTTCAAGTTAGCGTTGAAATTATCAAATTCTACACCCCACCGGCATGTTCCTCTATCATGCATATTGTCCATCTATTTGAACACTGCCCTGCTCGGGCCTGGTAAAATACAATGACCGTAATAACCAGAACTGTGCGCAGTCCGGTAATGTGGTTGGGTTTAACCCGGCGCGGAACCGGCGGCCTGCGTTTTGATGCCGTGGTTCGCCTATGAGTAAATCCAGGCAGCAGTTTTCTTATTTTTCCCGGGGCATGCAGATGATCTCCTTGATGACCGTGTCAAAGAAGTCGTTTGAATGCGCCGGGGTGATCACGCAGGATGTGTCGGCGCCCCCGCCGCTGCCGGCAACGGCGATGATCTCTTCGCCGTAAGGGATCAAGCCGGCATCCAGGGCCATGACGCTGATCTCCACGCAGACCTTAGTTCCCTGCCCCAGCATCCGCAGGGTAGAAGCGGCAATTTCAGGAGGGTAAGCCCCCTGAAATTTATTTCGCAGGCCCCGGTCTACACCGGCCAGCAGGTGCGTGGTGGTGAGCACTGCCACGCCTTTCTCCTTAAGGGCGGATCGCATATTTTTGGGCATCTCATCTTCACCCGGGCCGGTAAAGCCTACATGATGGGTCACGCAGATGATATTAAGGCCTTTCCCTGCCTCATAAAGTTTTTCCGCAGTGGAGCCGCTGTTTGA
>CAZQVX010000020.1:12112-14041 GCA_964596845.1 uncultured Syntrophomonadaceae bacterium
TTCTCCCACTGTGCGGGAGAGCCCCTGGCCTTAAGCCAGGCCCTCTTCGAGCGGGCGCCGCAACTTGAGAATGTGACGATTATCCATTTTCTCATGCTGGGCCCCAACAGGTTCTGCGATCCGGGCATGGAAAGACATTTTGCACATATTTCCCTTTTTACCGGCGCCTCGGCGCGCGAGGCCGTCAACAGAGGCCGTGCTGATTTCATCCCCTGCTTTTTTTCCGAGGTGCCGCGGCTCTTCCGCGACGGCTATCTGCCCGTTGATATAGCCATGCTCAACCTCAGTCCGCCCGATGAACACGGCTTCATGAGCTTCGGCGTGGCGGTGGATTACACGAAAATTGTCGCCTCTGTCGCCGGGACCGTGGTTGCGGCGGTGAATCCCCGCATGCCCCGCACTCTGGGCGACAGCTTCATCCATGTATCAGAGGTCGATCATATTGTTGAGATTGATGAGCCGGTGATCGAAGGGCCGGTGCCGGTGATCGGGCCTGTTGAAGAGGCCATCGGCAGCCATGTAGCCTCTTTGATCGATGACGGCGCCACGCTCCAGCTGGGTATCGGAGCCATCCCCGATGCCACTTTAAAATTTTTAAACAACAAGAGAGATCTGGGCGTTCACACCGAAATGTTCTCTGACGGGGTGGTCGATCTGGTGGAGGCCGGGGTGATCACCAACGAAGCCAAAACGATCCACCGGGGCAAACTTATCGCCACCTTTCTCATGGGTACTCGCCGGCTTTATGATTTTGTCCATGACAATCCTTCGGTGGAGATGCACACTGTTGATTATACCAATGACCCCTTCATCATCGGGCAGAACTGTAAAATTGTCTCCATAAACAGCGCCATCCAGGTAGACCTTACCGGTCAGATCTGTGCCGATTCCATCGGCTTTACCCATTACAGCGGCGTGGGCGGCCAGGTTGATTTCGTCCGCGGCGCCGCCCGATCCCCCGGGGGGAAATCTATCATAGTGCTCCCCTCCACGGCGGCGGAAGGGCGTATTTCGCGCATCTGCGTCTCTCTCACCGAGGGCGCCGGGGTGACCACCACGCGCAATGATATCCACTACGTGGTCACCGAGTACGGCATTGCCGAGCTAAGGGGCAAAAGTTTTCGCCAGAGAGCCGAGTCCCTTATCGCCATTGCCCACCCTGATTTTCGCCGTGAACTAAACGAAGGGGTGAAGGCCAAAAGATCGATTGTACTGCCCTCACCGGCTGCGGAAGAAACGGAAAAAGCAGTGGCAGCATCCTGGCAGTGCCGGGCCGCAGCGGGCTCAGGCAGGCGCAGCTAGCCCGCCTCGTTTAACTGCTTCTCCATGGGGTAAACTATATTTCCGGGACCAGGCCGCAAAGACGGGGGCCCCCGCGGATATCAAACACCCCAAGGAGAGAACAACGAGGATGAAGGATCTCTATGTTATTCTAGCTTTTCATGCCCACGAACTGCTCTGGGACCTTCCGGAAAAACTTCTTTCTTACCTGGAAGATGAAAACCCCATGAAGGGGACTATTCTTGACGAAAATTATATCAAGAAAAGAAAAGAAGAAGGCCGCGATGTTTACACCCTGGGTATTCAGCTGGGCGAGAAGCTCCAGGCGCCCATCTGCGTCGAATACAGCAATGAACTGCTGCAGCAGATCCACGAAATAATTCCTGATATCTATGAGCGGATTCGGGGCGCCTTCCAGGACGGCCGCCTTTACCCCATTTACGGCCACGCCCATCATACTCATGTTTCCCTGCTCAACGAGGAGGAGATTACCCAGGAAATAGTATGGAACATGCATTACCTGCACCAATGCATGTCTGTGCCGCACCCCAGGTACAAAGGCTATTTCTCAGCCGAGGCCTCTTACAGCAGCGACAAGATGGGGGGCGCCGCCGCGGCGAATATCGACTACGTCATCTTTCCCCATCT
>CAZQVX010000021.1:0-4376 GCA_964596845.1 uncultured Syntrophomonadaceae bacterium
CCGCTGGCCTTCAGCCTGGCCCGGCTCATGGTGCTGACCAAGATGGATCTGCTGTCGCACCTTCGCTTTGACCTTGCCCTGTGCAGGGACTTTGCGGAAAGGGTCAATCCTGGGATTGAGATTCTGGAAACCTCCGTATTTGATGAAAGCGGCATGGAATCCTGGTTTCGAGCCCTGCGCAAGCGAGCGAACGGGTGATGTTGAAAGGGTTTTTTATTCCGGCATAATGCTTGTCTTACCCGTGCAGTTGCAGGTATCGCTATGTGCATCTATAGGAATTTTGTGGGATCATGATCAAATATCTCCATCCCGATCTCGCAGTGACCGCACCGGTGCGGGGCTCGGTGAACGGTGTCGTCAACTACAATACGCCTTTGGACTATCTCGGATGGTTATGAATCGATGCTAAAGCCGATCTCTGCGCCGCGCTGCAGTGTCTGGCTCACTAAGCAGTACTTTTCTGTCAGCTCCACAAGTCTGTTTTTTTGAATCTCGCTCAGCTGGGCTCCCTGAATGGTTGCATCTAGAGTCACCTTACCGATTCTCGTCGGTTCATCGTCGGCCTTGTGGGCTATCCCTGTTACTGTAAAACCGGCATGATCTATTTTCATCCTGCCCATGACCATGTGCATGGTTTTGCCGATGCAGCTTACTACCGCAGCCGCCAGGTGTTCGGGGGGATTCATGCTCCCGCTGCGGGGATTGCCGCTGTCGTCCACATAATGATAATCGCCGTCATTTTTCCATACCCCGGTAATCTTAAATGTATCAGCCATTGTCCCGGACCGCCTTTCTGTTTTTGATTATAGAGCGATAGTTTTGTTCCTATCATTTATTATGCTTCAATTGGCTTAAGTCCTGCATCTCGGTATTTTACTGTGGGAACCGCGATCACGGTTCTTGTAGCTTTCTGATGAGCGGGTCAAAGCCGCCGCCCCTTCGGCTCATTGCTGCGGGGGTGTCTCGTAGCCGCTGAGCACTGTGCCGATAAGTTCCCAGATCTCCGGTTTTTCCAGGCCGCGCCGCCAGGAGGCTACCCCGGCGAGGCGGTAGCGGTTGACTAATTCCAGACGCCGCGCTATCGAATTACCGTCTTCCAGCCAGAGCCTGTAGAAATTTTCGCCATCGCAGTATTCACCCATGTTCTGCCCGGCTTTCTCATCCCAGGTGAAATGTACTTCCCGGCCTGACAGTATTTCAGCGATGCGGCCCATGGAATATGATCGCGAGGAGAGGCCGGCGTCACCGCCGGCTGAAGCCAGGCGCCACAGGCGGGTGTAGAAGGGGACGCCCAGGAGAAGCTTGTCCGGGGGGATCTCCTCTAAGGCCTTTTGGATACCCCGCTCGACCCAGGGCAGCGAGGCTACCGGGCCCGACAGGGGACAGTTTTCCCAATGTTCATCGTAAGCCATGAGCGCCAGGTAGTCGGCCGCTTCGGCCAGGGCGCCGTAGTCGTAGACCCCGGCCCGGGCGGGGCCTTCGGGAGCCATGCCCACCGCTGCGGAAAGGACCAGTCCCTCCTGCGCGCAGAGAGGGGCCAACTCCCTGACGAACTGGGTGAAATAGGGGCTGTATGTATGGCTGAAATTCTCAAAATCCAGGTTCAACCCGTCCAGCTTGTAGATACGGGCGTAAGTTATGAGTTCATCTATCACTTTGCGTCGCAGGGCGGTGCTGGAGAGAACCGCCGCAGTAATCTCGCCGTCAAAAGAGTTGCTGACGAGGGCCCAGACCAGATAGCCCCTTTCTTTGGCCCAGTCGATATAGGCGGGATCGGCCAGGTTCTTCATATTGCCGGCGTTGTCCAGCAGGTGAAACCAGGTTGGCGCCACGATGTGCAGGGAAGGCATCTCCGGTATGGCGTCGACATTAACACGGCTATAGGCATATTCCCAGGTCATCACCAGCGGGGCCGGGGGGATCTTCTTCGGCGGGTATTGATCTTTGCGGGGCGGCTCTTCCGGAGCGGGTTCCGGGCCCGGCAGCTGAAGGCTTCTGCGCGGCAGGTAGCCGGTGAGCCCCAGGGATGTGCGCACAAGAGCCCATTTATCTGTGTCCTGCGGGCTGTTTTGAAGCCGCACCGTCTCACCCTCTTCGAGCAAAGCCAGGTAGGGGCAGTGCAGCCCCGGGCCTTTGCGCAACCGGGCTCCCCGGGAGGTGATTCGGGCCTGGATGCCTGGCTCGCCTATCCGGTCCACGACCACCGTATTCGTTTCCGGGTGGTAGTTCACTGTCAGATCATAGTAATCCGCCAGGAACAGCAGGGGCAGGTAAAAGATACCGCCGTCGATATGTGCCGGAGAGGTGAGCGCTGTAGGGCGCAGGTTCACCTCCGCGGCAAGCCTGTCAAGGTATATGTGGATGACCTTGCCCGCGGTGGTGATCACCGCGGTCTGCTCCGCTTCGTCCCAGAACAGTTGGGGATCAAGATGTAGCCGCAGCGCTTCCAGATCGATAAAAAGTTCCCCGTCGGTAAGTCTAACTGCGATTTCGCCGGCCTTTTCATTTCCCACCACCAGGATGGTTCCCCCGCCCCAGGAAGCGCGAAACAACCCCGGCGCGAGGTAGATCAGCCCCGCGGCTATTCCGAACAGTATCAGCGCCGCCAAAATCCGCGCAAAACCCTGCCCTTTCCGGCCCGTCGGCGGAGCAGTCTTTATCAGGGAGCGATTATATCTGTTTGCCATACAGGCGCCTCCCACCGGGTATAAATTAATATAGATTTCGACCCTGCTTTGCTTTAATCCTACAGCCGCCGGCTGCAAGAGGGAGATGCGACTTAAATTTTGACCCAATGAGAATGCCGGCGTCAATAGATTTAGATTCGGTCGGTATTAATTTTAAAAGCAATCTATTTTATTCAGATTTAAATGGCGGAAAAGGATAAAATGGGGAAGAGGGGCCTGGCTGTTTGAGCCGGCCTTGCTCCTCGCCTTGCTGGAAGCAGCGGCTCTCTGAAAACTAAAGGCATGGAGGAATGGCAAAGATGAAAAGACAAAGGTGGGCCCTGATTCTCTCACTGGTCCTGCTCATGGCTGCGGGGGGTGCCGCCGCTCATGAAAACGTCATCGAGGGGGACATCAACAAGGCTGCCGGGAATGTGGAGATTCCCCGCGGCACCATGGTTAAGGGCGATGTAACCGTGAACATGGGCGAAATCGAGATTCTTGGCATCGTTAATGGAAATGTGCACAGCAACATGGGCCAGGTTTCCGTGCATGGGGATGTCAGAGGCAATGTGGGGGCCAACATGGGTCAGGTGCAGATCACGGGCAACGTCAGCGGCGACGTGGCGGCGCGTATGGGCGAGGCGATTGTTGACGGCATTGTCGGCGGCAATGTGACCGCAGAGCTTGGTGCGGTGAAGATCAGGGGCACCGTCGCCGGCAATGTAGAAAGCGGCCTCGGGGAATTGCGCATTCCCGGAGAGGTGCAGGGGAGTGTGAGCAGCCGGGGAAGGGATGTGATCATCACCGGAACCGTCCGGGGGGATGTCTTTCTCGCCCGCGGCATTGTCGAACTGGGGTCCGGCAGTGTAGTTGGCGGAAGAGTGCATGTGGAGCAGGGCCTGGTCAGGGTTGCCCCCGGGGCCTGTACAGGCTCTGTCCAGGTAGATGAAGAACTCAGCGAAGCTGAGATCGACAAGCTTTTCGGTTCGGGCGGGTTCCGCTTCCGCGGCTTCGGAGATTTCGAAGGCGTCGGCGATATCCTGGATAATGTTTTCGGCGGTATCGGCCGCGCCTTTAGCAGCATCAGGCTGTGGCCCCGCGCCTGGCGGATCTCCCCCTGGATGACCTGGACCGGTTGGCCTGACCGGGCGATCCGGGGGCTGCTGAATATGGTGGTGCTCTTCGCCCTGACCGCGCTTACTCTCTCCCTCTTTCCACGGCAGGTTCAATCCACCGCGCAGGCTGTTTTCTCCCGTCCCGGCGCAGTGATCGGGTGGGGGCTCCTGGCCCTGGTTCTGGCTGTGCCGCTAATAGTTCTGCTGGCGATGACGATCATCGGCATTCCGCTAATCCTGGTAGAGGTGCTGGCGCTGGCTCTGGCCGGCCTGCTCGGCTATACAGCCCTGGCCCACGCCGTTGGTGAAAAAATTATCGGCGCCGCCCCGGGGGGCCGGGTCAAACCCCTGGCGGTAATTGCTCTGGGCGTACTTATCCTTGGGGTAATCAGCATGATCCCCTGGGCCGGTTCCCTTTTCTCCTTGCTCGTATTCATCCTGGCGGTAGGGGCGGCCCTGGCTAGCCGTTTCGGCTCGCTCAATTAAAATAGATTTCCAGCCGGCTTTGCGGTGCTGTGCCCTTCCGTTTCTCTTGTGCTAGCGCAGGGCTTTTTTTGCCGCGGTGACGATCTCTACCCGGAAGCCTTTGCGG
>CAZQVX010000021.1:4476-6817 GCA_964596845.1 uncultured Syntrophomonadaceae bacterium
TTGTCGGGATGGTAGCGGCAGTTATTGATGGAGAAGAAAAGCCCCATGGAGCTGGCGGCAAATGTGAGCAGAAGAGCGCCGGCCGCCATCAGGAGCGCCATCCGCCCCGTAAGATCTGTGGCCAGGGCGGTTCCCAGCAGCATGAACTCCATGAGGACCACGGTGGGCAGGGCTGCGGCTAAGAGCTTACCCCAGGCTACCGGCCACCCGGCCAGAGGCACGCTGTTCAGAACCCATTCCGACTCTCCCTCCCGACCGAAAGATTGCGCCGCCATATTCCCGCTGAACATGATCGTGTAGATGACGAGGATGGAGATCAGAGAAGCCTGGGAGGAGGCATTGGAAAGAAAGATATTCTGCCCGATGAAGAAGGCTAAAAGAATCAAAGGGATGAGGTAACCGAACCATTCGCGGCTGTCGCGCTTCAGGTAGAGCAGGTCTTTTTTGGCTACAGCCCACATCCCTCGCCAGGGGGATGCTTTCACCGCCATTCGCGGGGCGGTAAGCAGGGAGAGGGCGCTGCTCTTTTCGGGGGAAGCCTGTGCGGCGCCGCTTTTTGCCGGGCGGTCTTTTTTCCGGCGGCGACCGCCGCCGCCGTCCTGGCTCAAGGAGATCCAGCCGCGGCGAAAACCCCGCTCGACCAGCAGAAAGGCTGAGGCCAGCACAACCGCCCCCAGGGACAGCAGGAGCAAACTCCACCCCAGGGCGCCCCATTGGCTGCCGGAGGCGCTGTAAGCCAGGGCCTGAGAGCCCCAGCCCCAGGGGAAGAAGTGCATCACATGTAACAGCTCTTGCTGCCTGGCCAGCCATCCCTGCAGGTCGAGCTGCTGGTTGGTCTGCATCACCAGGTTGGGGATCTGAAAGAATAAGGCGATGAGCAGGCCGCCCAGGCCGCCCAAGAGCCCCACCGCTTCGCGGCTGCGGTGCGGCGGGACGATTCGCATCACCAGCAGGTTTAAAAGCTCGGCCAAAGCGATGCCCGATGCCCACAGGCCGGCGCTGACCAGCACTGCCCATAGATAGAAGAGCGGGCCGGCGCCGAAGAGCAGGCCGTAGAAGAGCGCCGGCAAGAAGACGAAGATCAGCACGGTGATGAGGTTACCGCCGGCTATGACCAGTGATTTCACCGCAAAAACCGCCCGGGTGGAGACAGGAGCCATAAAGAGCAGCTCTAAGTCTTCAGACATATAAAGGGTGGCGAAGGCCGCTGTAATTCCAAAAAAAAGAATTCCGGTGAAGCCCGCTAAAAAGATCAGCGAGAGAAAACCCTGGGCGATATCGGGGGAAAGTTCATTCAAAACACCGTATGAAAGCTGCCCCAGAAACACAAAAAGGGATACAAACGCCAGGGTAAAGATAGCTATTCCCGCCAGGGACCATCGGGGCCAGTGGCGGACTTTGTTCCAGGTAACCCGCAGCTGGGCGCGAAGGAGCAGCTTAAAATCCTGCCCAAAAGAGCGCGGCGGCGGGGCTTCGATCAGCGGGGCCGGCAGCTCAATTTTCAATGGTTGCCCTCCTCCCCGAGGCTTCTGATCAACTCGGCGTCTTCACTTCCGCCGGTAAGATCGAGAAAGATATCTTCAAGGCTTTCATCGGCATGGCCTACCTGCCGTCTGAGTTCTTCCGGGCTGCCCTGGGCGATAAGCCGGCCCTCCTGTAGGATACCCACGCGGTGGCACATCCGCTCGGCAATCTCGAGGATGTGGGTAGATACAAAAACGGCCGCACCCTGGCGGGCCAACTCTTGCAGAATATTTTTCAGCAGTCGGGCGCTGCGGGGGTCTAAGCCCACAGTGGGCTCATCCATGAGCAGCACCCGGGGCCGGTGGATCAAGGCCGCCGCCAGCACCACTTTCTGGCGCATGCCGTGCGAGTAACTCTCCAGCAGTTCATCAGCCCGGCCGGTCAGCTCGAACATGGCCAACAGATTTGCCGCCTGTTCCTGCGCAAAATCCGGCGGCATGCGGTAGAGGTCGGCCATCAGAGCCAGGAATTCGCGGGCCGTAAGCTTCCCATATATCTTGGGCTGATCGGGTACGTAGGCGAGCAGCGCCTTGGCCCGGGCCGGCTCCTTGTTCATGTCATAACCGCAGATAAAGGCTTCACCGGAGGTTGGCTCGAGCAGTCCTGTAAGCATCCGGATCGTGGTGGTCTTGCCGGAGCCGTTGGGCCCGAGAAAGCCGTAGATCTCACCTCCCATGATTTCAAGATCGATATGATCTACGGCGGTGATTGCACCGAACTGCTTGGTCAGACGGTTGGTCTTGATTAAAGCCTGCATCATTGGTGAAACGCCTTCCTTCGGTCTTTGTTAATAGCACAAAAAGAATATTTCGACCTG
>CAZQVX010000021.1:6917-13985 GCA_964596845.1 uncultured Syntrophomonadaceae bacterium
CCTGACCATCGGCCATATTGGGGACAGCCGGGCTTATCTTGTATCGAAAGATTCTTTGATCCCGCTGACGGAGGATCATTCTCTTGTGGAGCAATTAATCCGCGACGGCAAGATTAGCCCTGAAGAGGCCGAAGGCCATCCGAAACGCCATATCCTGGTCCGGGCTCTGGGCACATCCGCCGGGGTAAAGGTAGACATTATCAATTTAGAACTTGATGACGGCGCAGCGCTTCTTTTCTGCAGCGACGGGCTCACCTCGATGCTGCGTGATGAAGAGATCCATCAAACCGTCCTGGAGCACCCTGACTCGCTGCCGGCCGCTCAAGCCTTGATCAGGCTGGCCAATGAGCGGGGAGGCTGCGATAATATTACGGTAGTCTATGCAACTGATATTGGAAGGCAGGCGGTTTGATGATCGGTAAAAGCCTGGCTGGCCGCTATGAACTGCTGGAAAAGATCGGGGAAGGGGGGATGGCCCAGGTTTACCGGGGCTGGGACAGCCTGTTGCGCCGCACCGTGGCGATTAAGGTGCTTAAAGAACAGATGACCGGGGACAGCGCTTTCGTGCAGCGTTTCCGCCGCGAAGCCCAGTCGGCGGCGGGGTTATCCCACCCCAATATCGTGAATATATATGATGTTGGTGTCGAGGATAACACCCATTTTTTCGTGATGGAGTATCTTCACGGGAAGACCTTGAAAGAATATATCCGCGAAAAAGAGCGCCTTTCAGCCGGCGAAGCAGTGGCTATTGCCTCTCGGATTGCGGAGGCGCTGACCCAGGCCCATGCCGCCGGAGTGATCCACCGCGACATCAAACCGCAGAACATCATCTTTACCCATAACGGCCAGATCAAGGTGGCCGATTTCGGTATTGCTACCGCTGCCGATGGGACGACCCTTACCTGCAGCGACAAGATTGTGGGCTCGGTCCACTATTTTTCACCTGAGCAAGCCCGGGGGAGCCTGGCCGGGAAACAGTCTGATCTCTACTCGCTGGGGGTAATCCTCTATGAGATGATCACCGGGCAGGTTCCCTTTAGCGGGGAAAGCCCTGTCTCCGTGGCGATGAAACATGTGCAGGAACCGGTGAAACCGCCGTCGCAGTTGGTTGGGGACATCCCCGAACCGCTGGAGAGGATCATTTTCAAGGCGATGGAGAAAGATCCTGCCCGCCGCTACCTCAGTGCCAGGGAATTTCTTAACGATCTTCTCTATTTTCAGGAGGAGGGCAAGTCGCATGCCCTTCCGTCTACCGCGCTTAGCTTCGATGACCAGGATACCCGGATTATGAAACCGCTGGTTCAAGAGAAGAAGCGGGGCCTGGCGGCGCTCAAGAAAAACTGGCCGCTGCTTCTCATTTTGCTTCTCCTGTTGGGGGCGCTCATTACCGGAGTGATCCTTTTTGCCCGGGGCTACCTCTTTGTTCCCGAGGTGACGGTGCCTGAGGTGAGGAACCTCAGCTATGAGGATGCTGTCGAGATTTTAAAGGAGCATGGGCTTGTTCCCGATCCCGAAATCCAATTTGTCAATGACGATATTATTCCTGAGGGTTATGTGGTCAAGACGGCGCCTTTCCAGGGCCGTACCGTTCGCCAAAAACGTCCGGTGCAGCTTTATATCAGCAAAGGCCCGGAGAATATCCTGGCCCCCGAACTTAACCGGCACACAGAAGAAGAGGCCCGGATCATATTGCGGGATCTGGGGCTGTTGAAGGTCAACTGGGTTCGCGAATACAATGATGATGTCCCCGAGGGGAAGATCTTCAAGCAGGTGCCCCGGGCTGATCTGCCCGTGACGCGTGACGATGAGATCGTCGTTTATGTGAGCCTGGGGAGCAGGCCTTCTAAGCTGCCTTCGTTAATCGGCTATCTTGAAGATGAAGCAGTAGCCTATCTCGAGGGGGAGGGGCTGAAACCCCGCCTGGGCTACGAGCCCTCGGACCAGCCTGCAGGAACCGTGGTGAATCATTTCCCCGGGCCGGGCAGCTCTGTGCAGCCCGGGCAGTCGGTGGATCTGGTCATCAGCACCGGGCCTGGAGAGCCTGTTGAGGATACGGGCGCCGGGGAGACGGGCGCCGGCGGAGATGATGACGGCGCCGGTGATTAAGAGGCCAAAGGAGGCCTGGATTTCTGGAGGGGACGGTGGTCAGGATTGCGGGCGGATATTTCTCCGTCCGTGATATAAAGGGGCGGGAGTATTTATGCCGGGCCCGCGGCAGGCTGAAGCAGAGCAGCGATGCTATTCTCGTCGGCGACCGGGTTCGCTTCCAGGCGGCAGCGGGAGCGGGCGGGGACAGGCAGCCTCGTGGCGGTGCCGCCGGTTCGTGTGTTATCGAAGAGCGGCTTCCCCGCACAACAGCTCTTTTACGGCCTCCGGTGGCCAATGTAGAACAGCTGGTTCTGGTGATGGCTCTCAAGCAGCCCGATCCGGACTGGCACATAGCCGGCCGGATCCTGGTTCTCGCCGGGCAGGTTGATTTAGGCGTAACCTGCTGCCTGAACAAGGTGGACCTGGTTAACGAAGCGGAGAGGGGCTCTTTTTCCAGTCTGTTGAAGGCCTTTCCCCATCCCGTCATCTGGAGCAGTGTCAAAACAGGCGCAGGTATTGACCAGCTCAGGGAAAGGCTGCAGGGCAGCTTTTCTGTTTTTGCCGGGCCTTCGGGGGCGGGGAAATCATCCCTGCTCAATGCTGTTCATCCCGGCCTGGCCCTGAAGACAGGGGTGGTGAGCGACAAGATCGGGCGTGGCCGCCATACCACCCGCCATGCTCAGCTGCTGGCGCTGCCTTTCGGGGGCTTCGTGGTGGACACGCCGGGATTCTCCAGGGTTTCGTTAAGCGGCACAGCCCCGGAGCGGCTGGGAGATTATTTTCCTGAATTTGCCGGCCTTGCAGGCCGTTGTTCTTTTCGCAACTGCAGTCACATCCATGAGCCGGACTGTGCCGTCCGCGAGGCGGTCGCCGCAGGGGTGATCAGCACCTGGCGTTACGAGCAATACCGGCTTTTCTGGGAGGAACTGACCGACAAGGAGAGATAAAAAATGCCGGTAAAAGTAGCCCCTTCTTTGCTGTCCGCCGATTTTGGCCGGCTGCGCGATGAGGTGCGCCGTATCGAAAGGGCAGGCGCCGACTGGCTTCATCTGGACATCATGGACGGCAATTTTGTCCCTGCCATTACCATGGGCCCTCTGGTCCTGGAGGCGCTGCGTCCCCACACTGCTTTGACCTTCGATGCCCACCTCATGGTCGATAACCCCGAAGCACACCTCGAGGCCTTCGCCCGGGCCGGCGCCGAGATGATCACGGTTCACGCCGAAGCCACGGCGCATCTGGATCGAGTCCTGCGCGAGATCAAAAAACGCGGCCTGAAAGCCGGCGCCGCCTTGAATCCGGCTACGCCGCCCCACGTTCTCGATTATGTCTGGCCGCTGCTTGACCTGGTCCTGGTGATGAGCGTGAATCCCGGGGCGGGCGGCCAGTCTTTTATTCCAGAGGTGCTGCCGAAGATCGAGTTTTTGGCCGGACGCATCCGCAAGAGCGGCAGGGTGGTGGAACTTTCGGTGGATGGCGGGATCAATAGCATTACGGCGCCGCGGGTGGTTGCCGCCGGGGCTACAGTGCTCGTGGCGGGATCAGCGGTCTTCAAGGATGAGGAGGGGCTGGGGCTGATCCAGGCCTTTAAAACGATAGGCGGCCCACGCTACCAGGTTTAAAAGGTCGTCTCCTTGTGCTATAATAAGGTGAGCAAACCGTTTTCTTCGGGATCCGGTGAGGGGGGAGCAATCCCGCCAATTCCGAACCGGCGGTAATACCCCGGCAGGGGTGAGCCCGCGAGCCGTCAAGGCTGACCCGGTGTGACTCCGGGGCCGACAGTAAAGTCTGGAGGGGAGAAGAAACGGCGGTAAGCCGTATCTATATCCCTGAACAGACTCTGCGGAGCTTTGGACAGGGTTTTTCTTTGCCCCATCGGGCATTACAGAGATATGAGGTGAGGGCTTTTGGACGTTGATGAACGGTTCATGTGGGCTGCCCTGGATCTGGCCCGCCGCGGCAGGGGCGCAACGAGCCCCAACCCCATGGTGGGCGCCGTCGTGGTGCGGGATGGAAAAATCGTGGGGACAGGCTATCACCAGGCTGCAGGAGCGCCGCATGCCGAAGTGGGCGCTCTGCGCAAGGCTGGTGAAGAAGCCCGCGGTGCGGTGCTCTACGTTAATCTGGAGCCCTGCTCCCACCAGGGCCGGACCCCGCCCTGCGTCGACGCCATCATCCGGGCGGGGATCAGCAAAGTGGTGGCGGCAATGGAGGATCCCAACCCCCTGGTTGCGGGAAAAGGTTTTCAGAAACTCACCGGGGCGGGGATCGAGGTGGAGTGCGGCGTTCTCGAGGACAAAGCGCAAAAGCTGAATGAGGTCTTTGTGAAATTCATTACTACCGGCTGCCCCTTCGTCATTGTGAAGACTGCGGTTACCGCTGATGGAAAGACTGCCACCCGGACGGGTCGTTCCCGCTGGATCAGCGGGGAGAAGGCCCGCGCTTTTGTGCACCGCCTGCGGCACAACAGCGATGCCATCGCCGTGGGTATAGAGACGGTGCTGCGGGACGATCCCCGGCTCACCGCCCGCCTGGAGGGCGGCGGGGGCAGAGATCCGCTGCGCGTTATCGTGGACAGCCGGGCCCGCCTGCCGCTCGATGCCCAGGTGATCAACTCGGCTTCGCGGGCCCCGGTATTGCTGGCCACCACCGCTGACGCGCCGCCTGATAAGCTGCGGGCGCTTGAGGAAAAAGGGGTGGAGCTGCTGCAGCTGCCCTCCCGGGAGGGGCGTGTCGATCTGACCGCACTGATGCGCAAACTGGGGGAGCGGGGGATCTGCCAGCTTTTGGTAGAAGGCGGCGGCAACCTGAATTACAGCCTGTTGGAGGCGGGCCTGGTCGATAAACTCATGCTCTTCATTGCCCCGCTCATCGTAGGGGGGCGGGATAGCCCCACCTCTTTCGAGGGCGGCGGCGTGGCCGGGCTTGATGAAGCCTGGCGCCTGAAGGATTTAGAGATCAAGCAGTACGACGGCGATCTGCTCTTTATCGGCTACCCGGCGGCGCCGCAATAATGATGAGATATCTGAGCAGCGGGGAGGTTTAAAGCGGTGTTTACCGGTTTGGTGGAAGAGATGGGGAGTTTGCAGGCCCGCGAGAGTTACCGCGGCGGAGCCCGGCTCGTTGTTACCGCCGGGCGGGCGCTCATCGAAGGCTTGAAAGAGGGCGACAGCGTTGCTGTGAACGGGGTTTGCCTGACGGTGACAGAGACGACTGCCAAAAATTTTAGCGCTGTGGTCATGCCTGAGACGCTGCGCAAAAGCAACCTGGGCGCCCTTCTTCCGGGCGATCCCCTGAATCTGGAACGGGCCCTGCCCCTGGGCGGGCGCCTGGGGGGACACCTGGTGAGCGGCCATATCGATGCCGTGGGGACCCTCATCCAGCGCCGCCCCGAGGGGAACGCCCTTATTATATGTTTCAGGGCGCCGGCTGAGCTGATGAAATACCTCATCCCGAAAGGTTCCATCGCCGTGGACGGGGTCAGCCTGACCATTGCAGCCCTCGATAGAAGCGGTTTCAGCGTCTCGCTCATCCCGCTCACCGCAGAGAAGACTAGCCTGGGGCATAGAAAACTTGGTGCGGCAGTCAACCTGGAAGCCGATCTTATCGGCAAATATGTGGAAAGACTGCTGCATCCCTACCTGGCGGGCGAAAAAGAGGGCGGGTCCGGGCTGAACGCCGCTTTTCTGGAGAAAAACGGCTTTATCTGAACTAGAGGAGGAAACAGATGATGCAATTCAACAACATCGAAGAAGCGCTGGCCGACCTGCGGGCGGGGCGGATGATCGTAGTGGTCGATGATGAAGATCGGGAAAACGAAGGCGATCTCATCATGGCTGCGGCAAAGGTTACTCCGGAGGCCGTCAACTTCATGGTGTGCCGCGGCCGTGGCCTGGTCTGCGCGCCCCTGACTCCCGAACGGCTGGAGCAGCTGGATCTGCCCCAGATGGTGACGCACAATACCGACAACCTGCAGACTGCCTTTGCCGTCTCTGTAGATGCCGTCAGCGTGACCACGGGCATATCCGCTTTTGAGCGGGCCGAGACAATCCGCACCCTCATCGATCCGGAAACCAGGCCGGCGGAGTTGCGCCGCCCGGGGCATATCTTTCCCCTGCAAGCCAAAGAGGGGGGCGTACTCCGCCGGGCCGGCCATACCGAGGCGGCGGTGGATCTGGCCAGGCTGGCCGGGCTGCCGCCTGCCGGAGTGCTCTGTGAAATCCTAAATGAGGATGGAACCATGGCCCGGGTGCCCCAGCTGCAAGAGTTCTGCCGGGAACACGGGCTAAAACTGATCACTATTGCCGATCTCATCCAGTATCGGATGAAAAAGGAGAAACTGGTCTGGCGTTCGGCCAGCGCCAACCTGCCCACCGCCTACGGTAATTTTCGCCTTATCGCCTATGAGAACAGCGTCGACCGGCAGACCCATTTGGCTCTGGTCAAGGGGGAGATCGATGCGGAGGTGCCCGCCCTGGTGCGGGTTCATTCGCAGTGCTTGACCGGGGATGTCCTCTGCTCGCTGCGCTGTGACTGCGGCAATCAGCTGCGCCAGGCGATGAAGCAGATCGATGAGCACGGCAGCGGGGTGCTGCTCTACATGCGCCAGGAGGGGCGGGGGATCGGCCTGCTGAACAAGGTGCGCGCCTATGAACTCCAGGACGAGCAGAACAAGGACACTGTCGAAGCCAATGAAGCCCTGGGCTTTCCGGCTGACCTGCGCGATTACGGGGTCGGCGCGCAGATCCTGGTGGACCTGGGAGTGCGTAAAATCCGCCTGCTGACCAACAACCCCCGCAAAGTGAAGGGGCTGGAAGGTTACGGCTTGAACATCGTGGAGCGGGTGCCCCTGGAGATCCCGCCGGGCAGCTACAATTCCAAGTACCTGGCCACGAAGAAACACAAACTGGGCCACCTGCTGCACCTGGCCGAATGACAAAAATCGGTGATTTTTGTCATCCAGTAGCGGACTGCGTTCGC
>CAZQVX010000022.1:0-1466 GCA_964596845.1 uncultured Syntrophomonadaceae bacterium
GGTTGATTAAAAATATGGAATCGCAAAGCTCCTCGACCATGTTCATCTGGTGGGCCGAAAGCAGCACCGTGGTTCCGCCGGCCTGTAGTTCGCGGATGATCTCTTTGAACAGATCCTGGTTCACCGGGTCCAGGCCTGAGAAGGGTTCGTCAAAGAGGACCAGCGCCGGCTGGTGCAGGATCGAGGCTATAAACTGCACTTTCTGCTGCATCCCTTTGGAGAGCTTCTCCAGTTTCTGATCGGCGTAGGCCGACAGATCAAGGCGGTCCAGCCACGCAAGGGCTTCCTGACGCGCTTTGTCCGCCGGCCTGCCCTTCAACCCGGCCAGGTAAACCAGGCTGTCGGTAACTCTGGCGTCTTCATAGAGGCCGCGTTCCTCGGGCAGGTAGCCGATCCTGCTTTTGTCGAGCGGCTGAAGCCGCCCCTCGAAATTAAAGCTGATCTCGCCTGTATCGGGGGCGAGGATGCCCATGATCATGCGGATGGCGGTGGTTTTGCCCGCCCCATTAGGGCCGAGCAGCCCCATGATCTCTCCCCGGGCCACGCCGAATCTGATATCGTCTACAGCCTTTTTGGCTCCGAAATGTTTGCTCAAATTTTTTACATCAAGGATCAAGTCCATGCCGAAACCTCCTTCATGAACTTTAATTCTGTCCAAATACGCTCCTTTCCTTCAACCGGTGGTGAGAAAAGGATTCTTTCCGGCTTCGGGGAATATTACACTAGCATGGCTGCTGCAATTTGCAGGGTTATTTATCCAATTACAGGGGGGGCTGGAATTGCCAGGGCTGACTGCGCCGAAAGAGATTATTGCCATCCGCAATGGAGAGTGGATCACAACCGCTGATGAGGCGGTCGTAGAAACCCCGCTGACCATTTATTTAAATGGCGAAGAACTGGTCACACTGCTCTGCACGCCTGACCAGAGGGAGAGCCTGGCCCTTGGTTTTTTGCGAACCGGGGGGATGATCAGCTCGCTTGCCGATGTGGCTGCATATCGCCTGCAGGAGGACGGGAAGGCGGTTGAGGTTGAACTGACACCCGGAGCCAGGGATAGATCCGGGGAACCCGCCGGTGAAAGATGCGGCCGGGGCTTGATCCACCCAAAGGGCAACCCGGGGGGGGTATCCCCCGGCGCAGCCGAGGATCTGCCCCGCAGCCCGGCGGGCGGGGGAAAGCCGCGGCTTGCAGAAGGCGAAATACATGACCTCATGGGCGAACTGCAGAAGCGGGCGGTACTCTTCAAGGCCACCGGTGGCGCCCACAGCGCCGCTCTGGCCGTCTGCGGTAAAATTGTAATCTTCTGCGAGGATATCGGCCGCCATAATGCCGTAGACAAGGTTGCCGGTGAATCGCTGCGGCAGGGTATCTCCATGGACGACAAAGCGCTTCTTTTAAGCTGCCGGCTGAGCCTGGAGATTTTGCACAAGGCGGCCCGGCTGCAGGCGCCCCTTTTAATTTCACGG
>CAZQVX010000022.1:1566-13790 GCA_964596845.1 uncultured Syntrophomonadaceae bacterium
GGCGGGCCTTTTCGATGGTTTCAGGGCTGGCGATGTCCTCGATATGGATGTAGTGGCGGGGGTGGGGCAGCGCCAGCCGCCCGGCGATGACTCGCGCCATCCGCTCCGAGGTGGCCAGGATGAGCAGGTTTTCGGGCTTAATCTCCGTCAGTATCTCTCTTAGCTGCAGGGCGTGATCGTCGTCGTGTAAAATAGCACGTTTGATGGCCCCATAACGGGTGTTTTCACGCTTGGCCGAGCGTCCGGCCAGTATTTGATTCCCTTTAATTAAAAGTCCGTCATCCAGCAGATAATCGATCTGGTACTGGTGAGCCAGAAGCTGGGCGTGGTGGCTTTTGCCTGTTCCCCTGCGGCCCACAAGAGCATAGATTTGCATAACTGATCCTGCCTTTCTTGCTTCTTCAGGCTGCTAATCCAGCCTTCAGCTCCTCTTTAAAGCTCCTGGCGCCGGAGCGGGTCATCCTTTTGATGCTATCTGGTGATTGCATAGATTATACCATAACTGCCCGAAAACTTGCTGAATAAGCGACGGAGTGCTGTCTTTCTTGCCCCTTTCTAAAGGGTCGTGTTAGAATATGGCTGAAATGGCTGAAACGGTGGGCCGGCGCCGGCGAACCGTGAGAACAGAGGGGCCTTCGGATAAGCTTTGTTGCTTTGGTGATCTTGGTGAGTTGCCGGCCGGTTGCGAATATTTATCTGAAATCGCGGCTGCGCTTTGTTATAATAGATGAGGCAAGCTATATTAAAATATCTGGGAAGGTGGTCAACTTGGGGTTGAAGCAGAAGATCAAGCCGAACCGGCTGCTTTTATTTATTGCAATTTGCTTAATCCTGGCGGCCTCGGCATACTTCGTTTCGCAAATTGCTCTCCGAACGGAAACAGGTAAAAAAATGACTGCCTGGATCGGCAAAGGGGAGCTGGGGATCAAGCGGGGCCTCGATATAGCCGGCGGGCTTTACGTGCTGCTCGAGGCGGTGGAAACGGGCGATACAGAGGTTGACGCCGACGCCATCGAGCGGACTGCTGCGGTGATTCGCATGCGGGTCGACGATCTGGGTGTGGCCGAACCGGTGATCGTACCGCAGGGCGAAAACAGGATCCGCATCGAGCTGCCCGATATCAAAAATCCGGAGCAGGCGCGCGAGATCATCGGGCGCACCGCCAGGCTTTCATTTGTAGGCCCCGACGGCAAGGAGATTCTCACCGGCGCTCACCTGCACCGGGTCCAGGCTATGCGGGATCCCAGCGGGAGCGAGCCCAACCCCTTTGTTTCACTGGAGTTTGATGATGAGGGATCCCGCCTTTTTGCCGAGGCCACGGGTAAATTTCTCAAACAGCCCATCGCTATCATCCTTGACGATGAGGAGATCTCTGTGCCCACCGTAGAGAGCGTTATTACAGACGGCAAGGCCCGGATTACCAGTCCCCGCTTTAACTTTGAAGAGGCGGCGAACCTGGCTCTGCTGCTGCGCAGCGGTTCGCTGCCGGTGGAGCTGCGCGAACTTGAATCCCGCCTGGTGGGCCCCACTCTGGGGGAGCAGACCATGCGGATCAGCATCTACGCCGCCGCCGCCGGCCTGGCTGCCGTGGTTCTGTTTATGATTCTCTACTACCGCTTTGCCGGCTTTATCTCTACCGTTGCGCTGATGTTTTATCTCACGCTGGTCCTGGGATTGCTCATGCTGCTGCCGACGACCCTGACCCTGCCGGGCATGGCCGGTCTCATCCTCTCTATCGGCATGGCGGTGGATGCCAACGTGATCATCTTTGAGCGGATCAAGGATGAGCTGCGCAACGGGCGCACTGTGCGCAGCGCCATGGAGGGCGGTTTCAACCGCGCCTTCCGCACCATTCTGGATTCAAACGTGACCACGATAATCGCGACGGTTGTTCTTTTTGCTTTAGCCAGCGGTCCTGTGCGCGGTTTTGCCGTGACTCTTTTTATCGGTGTTGTCTGCAGCATGTTTACGGCGATTACGCTGACGCGCGCCATGATGCGCCTGGCATTCCGGGCCGGGCTCATGCAAAGCAGCCGCTATGTGGGGGTGAAAACAGTATGATCACTTTTATTCGCAACCGGCGTATTCCTTACACTATCTCTGCTGTTCTTATCCTGGCGGGCATCGTCTCTTTGCTCTTCTCAGGGTTGAACCTGGGCATTGATTTTGCCGGGGGCACCGTCTTTCACTTGAGCTTGACCAAGGGCTTTACACTCGAAGAGGTGCAGGATGTGACCGGCCGGTTTCCCGAGCTCAAGGGGGCGGCGCTGCAGGTGGTCCAGGGGCGCGATCTGCAGGGGCGGGCTTCAGCTGAAGGGGTGGTCATCAAGAGTTCTTTTCTGGAAGAAGGGCGCCGCAACGCCGTCCTGGCTGCTTTTCGGGAGCAATGGCCTTCGCTGGGGCCGGAAGACCTGCGCGTTGAGAGTGTGGGCGGGGTGATCAGCGGCGAGCTGGCTCGCCAGGCCATTATCGCCCTCGCAGTGGCTATTGCCGGGATGATCGCTTATATTACGATCCGTTTCGAATTTAAATTTGCCCTTTCTGCCATCATTGCGCTGTTGCATGATATCTTTATCATTGTAGCTATATTTTCTATTTTTAGGATCGAGGTGAACAGCCCCTTTATCGCCGCCCTGCTGACCGTCTTTGGATACTCGGTAAACGATACTATCGTTATTTTTGATCGGATTCGGGAGAATACGAAACTTAAAAAGAGAGAGGATTATTCTGAAGTGGTGGATCGAAGCATCAGGCAGAGCCTGAGCCGGACCATCAACACCTCGCTGACTACGCTTATGGTTCTGACGGCGCTGCTGGTGGGCTTCTATTTCTTCATCGGCAGTTTTGATCTCCTCGCCTTCGTCATTGCTTTGATTATCGGTGTGCTGGTAGGGACCTATTCGTCTGTATTTATCGCCGCCCCGCTCTGGGTGGATCTGAAAAGTCTTGAGCTGAGGCGGGTCCGGCGCCGCCCGGCCTGAGCGGCGGCTGCTCAATCGCGGGTTTTTTTCTACCCCAGTGCAGCGGCAGGTTTTTGTCAAAGTTACCGCATTCGAGTAGAGGAGTGATCTACATGGGTTCTTTTCTGATCATTCTGGCACTTCTTTTCAGCTTAATTATCGCAATTATTGCTGTGGCTAATAACCAGCCGGTTAATGTTAACTACCTTTTCGGAGAGGCGCAGATCTCTCTCATTATCCTCATCATCGGCGCCGCTGCCGCGGGGGCTTTGGTGATGGGGCTTATCAGTCTTTACCGGGGCATCCGTACGGCCCTGCTGATGCGGAGCGGTAGAAAGCAGCAGGAAGATCTCAAGCGGCGTCTCTTAGCACTGGAAGGGGAAAAAAATGCTCTGCAGCAGGAGATAGCGCAGCTGCAGGCATCTGCAGAGGCGGCTGAAGGAGAAGGGGGGGAGGCTTCTTAAAATGAGCCTCTCTGAAAAACGCTGGGATCTGCCCTTTTCCGGGCGCTCCGGGGAGGCCGCGGCCCTGGCGGATGAACTGGGTATTTTGCCCGCTGTGGCACAGATTTTGCTCAACCGCGGGATAGAAAGCGCCGGCTGTGCCCGCGCTTTTCTTTATCCCTCGCCGGATCAGCTGCATTCGCCCTGGCTGATGAAAGGGATGGAGGCTGCAGTTGATCGCATCTGCACCGCTCTGGAGAAGGGTGAAAAAATCACCGTGCACGGCGACTATGACGCCGACGGGATTACGGCGGCGGCGCTCATGGTGGAAACGCTGCGCCGGCTCGGGGCCGCTGCTGTTGATTATTATCTGCCCAGCCGCTTCCGGGAGGGTTACGGGTTGCACCGGGAGGCGCTGGAGCAGATTGCCGCTGCCGGCCCGGGGCTGATCATTACCGTCGACTGCGGGATTAATGCTGCCGCCGAGGCGGCCTTTGCCCGAAGCCTGGGGCTTGACCTTATAGTTACCGATCACCACCGTCCCTTTGCTGCTCTCGAAGGGGTTTCAGCAGTGCTGAACCCCCTTCAGGAAGGATGTCCCTATCCCTGCAAAGATCTTTCCGGGGCCGGCATCGCCTTTAAACTGGCCACAGCGCTGATGGAGAGGGCGGGCTCTCCTTTTCCCGCCGACCTGCTCGATTTGGCCGCTCTGGGGACCGCCGCCGATGTGGTCCCCCTTCTCGGCGAGAACAGGGTTCTCGTCGTCTGCGGGCTGGAGCAGCTCAGGCAATCGCCCCGGCCGGGGTTAAAAGCCCTGGCCCTGGAAGCAAGCCTGCAGCCGGATCGGATGGACAGCTACGCGCTGGCCTTTATTCTGGCGCCGCCGCTCAATGCCGCCGGCCGCCTCGGGGAGGCGGATCCGGCCATCGACCTGCTGCTGGAGCAGGATGAGGCGAAAGTGGCGAAGCTGGCCCGGCTGCTGCACGAGACCAACCTGCAGCGGCGCGTTATCGAGACGGGGATCCTGCAGGATGCTGAAGCGATGCTGGCGGCAGACCGGCGTGACGCCGGGGAGCAGGTGATCACCCTGGCCGGTGAGGGGTGGCCTCACGGGGTGATCGGCATTGTGGCCTCACGCCTGGTAGAGCGCTACTACCGGCCGGCGGTGCTTATCGGCCTGAAGGATGGGGAAGGGCGCGGTTCGGCGCGCAGTATCCCCGGGTTTGATATCACCGCTGCTCTGAACAGCTGCGCATCCCTGCTGGAGCGCTTTGGGGGGCACAGCGGGGCGGCCGGTTTTACTCTTTCCGCTTCCAGGGTGGACGATCTAAGGGCGGGGCTGAACAGCTATGCGGCGCCGCGGCTCCGGGGAGAGATGCTGCGCCCCCTGATCGAGTTCGATGCTGTCCTAAAGGCTTCCGAGATTGATATAGATCTGGCCCGCCAGCTGGCGCTGCTGGAGCCTTTCGGCGCCGGCAACCCCATGCCCCTTTTTTGCAGTGCCGGCTGGGAGCTTAAATCCTGGCGCCTGGTGGGTAAGGGCCGGGAACACCTCAAGATGGATCTGACCCGCGGCGGGTACAGAGCCGCCCCCATATTTTTCTCGGCCGCAGCGCTGGAACCTTTGCTCGGTCGGGGTCGTCGCTTTGATCTGGCTTTTATGCTCCGGGAGGGGAGCTACCTGGGCCGGCCTTCCCTGGATATGGTGCTGAAAGATCTGCGCAGCGGCGACAGCATCACCCGCGGCCGGGTCACAGTGACGGACCGCCGCGGTACCGCGGATCGGCCGGCTGCCCTGCTGGAGCTGTTGAGCGCCGCAGGCGGTGAACCGGCGACTCTCTTTGTTGCCACCAGGCGGCGCCTGGCTGCGCTGGAGAAGCTACTGCCCGCCGGGCAGAAGCTTGCATTTCTCAGCAGCGGGGGAGATAATGAGGGGAGGGATACGGCGCTGCTTACCGCAGGGTGCCGGCTGCTTGTGCTTTACGACCTGCCCCTGGCGGAAAGGCTGCTCGAACCCTTTTTTAAAAATTGTCCCGGCGACGAGGCGCTACATATCTGGCTGCTTTACAGCGATGCAGATCTGAAACGAAACCGGCTGCTTTTGGATTTGAGCCTTCCCTCGCGCGGTGCTCTGGCTGAAATGTACCGGGCCTGGTCCGAGGCGGCGCCGGGAACCGGCGGAACTTCTTTTTCCGCTTTGCCTCCAAAAATATTTGCGCCGGAGAAAAGCGAAAAATTCAGGCGGCGCTGCCTGGAAATCTACGCCGAAGCCGGGCTGGACGAGGGTGGGGGGCAGTCTTGGTCTCATGATCCCGCTGGCCTGGAGCGCTGCTTCGACTCTTCGCCCTCCTTTCAGAGGGCCCGGGGGCTGCGCGAGGACTGTCGCTGTTTTCAGGAAAAGCTTCTAAGCGCCCTGCCGGAGGAGCTGGCGGCTTACTGGGACGATCAGCCGGGGGATTAACACACGAAAGATGGTCAGTGAAGAACATGGTGGTTAAAGAGCGCAAGATGGGTGAGCTGAAAAAGTTGCTGGCGCGCCATTATCCCACAGATGATGATTGGGCGCTGGTGGAGAAGGCCTATGCTTTTGCCTACCGGGCTCATACGGGGCAGCGCCGCGAATCGGGCGAATCCTTTATCACCCATCCCCTGGGAGTGGCCATGATCCTGGCGGAACTGGGGCTTGATCTGACCACCATTATCGCCGGTCTGCTGCATGATGTGGTGGAGGATACTGAGGTAACTCTGCAGGAAATTCAGGAAACATTCGGTGAAGAGACCGCCTACCTTGTAGACGGGGTGACCAAGCTAAGCCGCCTCGATTTTTCTTCAAAAGAGGAGCAGCAGGCGGAGACTCTGCGGAAAATGTTTATCGCCATGGCTGAGGATATCCGCGTGGTATTGATCAAACTTGCCGACAGAACGCACAACCTGCGCACTCTGAACTACCTTAACAGCCGGAAACAGCAGGAGATCGCCAGAGAGACCATGGAGATCTACGCTCCGCTGGCGCACCGCCTGGGCATCTACAAGATCAAGTGGGAGCTGGAAGACAACTCATTTCGCTATATGCAGCCGGCTGAATACTACCGGCTTGCCGATAAGCTGGCTAAAAAGAGGCGGGAGCGCGAGCATTCTATTAACCGCCTTATCGAGATACTGCAAAAAAGGCTGGAAGCGGTGGGCCTTACCGCGGAGATCCAGGGCCGCCCCAAACACCTTTACAGCATATACCATAAAATGAAAGAACAGGATAAGGATATCAGTGAGATTTATGACCTCACCGCTATCCGGATCATTGTAGATTCAGTTAAGGATTGTTACGGCGCCCTGGGGACGGTTCATGCACTCTGGAAGCCCATACCGGGCCGGTTTAAAGATTTTATCGCCATGCCCAAGCCCAATATGTACCAGTCGCTGCATACTACGGTGGTGGTGGCTGAAAATGAGCTGGTGGAGGTGCAGATCCGGACATGGGAGATGCACCGCACCGCTGAATATGGGATTGCGGCGCATTGGCGCTACAAGGAGAAGCTCACCGACGAAGGCGAGTTCGACAAAAAGCTGGCCTGGCTGCGCCAGCTGTTGGAATGGCAGCAGGATTACCGCGATGCCCGTGATTTTATTGAAAATTTAAAGATGGATCTTTTTGCCGATGAGGTTTTTGTCTTTACCCCGCGCGGCGATGTCATCGATCTGCCCGCCGGCTCTATCCCCCTGGATTTTGCGTATAAGATTCACACCGATATCGGCAACCACTGCACCGGATCACGGGTGAACGGTCGCCTTGTCCCCCTCGATCATGTTCTGAAAACAGGGGATATGGTGGAGATCATCACCGCTAAGCACGGTTCCCCCAGCCGCGACTGGCTGAACATGGTGAAAAGCGCCCAGGCTAAGAACAAGATCCGCGGTTGGTTCAAGCGGGAGCGGCGCGACGAGAATATTGAGAAGGGGCGCGAGACGCTGGAGCGTGAGAACCGCCGCCTCGATATCGAGCTGCACCTGCTGCTGAAAAGCGAACTGGTGGAAGAGGTAGCCAAAAAGTTCAATATGCTTTCGCTCGACGATCTCTATGCGGCGGTCGGCTACGGGGGAATTACCCCGCAGCAGGTCATCGGAAGGCTGCGCGAGGAATACCGCCAACGGTACGGGGCCAAGGAGGAGCCGCTGCCGGAGGTAAAGCCGTTGCGGCGGCTGCCCGGATCCGCTCCCGGGGTAATCGTTGAAGGAGTGGACAACCTTCTGGTGCGCATCGCCCGCTGCTGCAATCCGGTGCCCGGTGACTCCATTACCGGGCTGGTCACGCGGGGGCGGGGGGTCTCCATCCACCGCCGCGATTGTCCCAATCTGACTCCCTTTTTGCCTTCCGAGGGCCGGCTCCTGGCGGCGGCCTGGGAGGCGGAGTCGGATCGATCGTACCAGGTAGCGATAGAGGTCCAGGCCAACGACCGGACTAGCCTTCTGGCCGATGTCATGGCGGCGGTCAGTGAAAGCCGGGTGCAGATTACAGCTGTTAACGGGCGCACCGAGGCCGATCATACGGCGGTGATTCACCTGACCATAGTGGTCAAAGATCGTCTTCAGCTGGAAAAGATCATGAACCGGATCAAGAGGGTAAAGGATATTTACAGTGTGAACCGTCATCTTTACGGAAAAAACTAGCTCAAGGGTAGGAAGGAGTGGCAGGGTGCGGGCGGTGATCCAGCGGGTGGAGAAGGCTTGCGTGACGGCAGAGGGTGAACTCACAGGTCGCATTGATGTGGGCCTGGTGGTTTACCTGGGGGTAGGCCGCGGCGACAGCACCGCCGATTGCGCCTACCTGGCGGAGAAGATAGCCGGACTGCGCATCTTCGAAGACGATAAGGGGTTGATGAATCTTTCGCTCAAGGAAAGCGCCGGGGCTGTACTCTGCATCTCTCAGTTTACTCTCTACGGAGATTGCCGCAAAGGACGAAGGCCCGGTTTTGCGGCGGCCGCTCCCCCGGAAGAGGCGGCAGCGCTTTTTGAAGAATTCTGCGCCCAGCTGCGGCAAAGGGGCGTCGCTGTATCCACGGGCCGTTTTGGGGCGATGATGCGCATTGAACAGGTCAACGACGGCCCTGTAACCATCCTCCTGGACAGCGATAAAATCTTCTAGTAAGTGAATTTCAGTGCCGGGCGCCGGAGTTCACTTACTGTTTTGGTTTGTAACTATTTCCAGGCGGTAGTTATCCGCGGCTGGAGATAATAAGTTCATCAGGCCACAACCAAAAAGGGTGATCAACGATGACAGGCCCGCTGAACCGGTGGATCAATAAAGTTCTCGCCCGGCGCCGCCGCCGGGAAGAGCTGTCCGACTTTCTGGCCGATTATTTTACCGGGGAGATCAGTGATGATGAAGAGGTAGCCCGGGGTGAGGGGCTTACTTTTGCCGAGATGAGCCGGCTGCGGCGAGAGTTCGAAGAGTAGAAGCATTGACAGCCGGGCGAAAGCTGTTTTAGAATAAGGATAATTTTTGGGTAGGGAGGAAGGGAATTGCAGTATCAGGCGCCCCGGGGTACCAGGGATATATTTGCAGGTGAGGTAGAAAAGTGGCACTTTCTGGAGGAAACATTTCGAAAATTGAGCTCCCTTTATGGTTATACGGAAATGCGCACACCAATATTCGAACAGACAGAGCTCTTCAGGCGGAGTGTGGGCGAAGAGAGTGATATCGTATCCAAAGAAATGTACACATTTGAGGACCGCAGCGGGCGCAGCTTGACCCTGCGGCCCGAGGGAACGGCGCCGGTGGTCCGGGCTTTTCTGGAGCGTAATCTGAAAGAGAGGCCGCAGCCGGTTAAACTCTATTACATCGGGCCTATGTTTCGCTATGACCGGCCCCAGGCGGGGCGCTACCGCCAGTTTCACCAGGTGGGGCTGGAGCTGTTGGGCGCCGCCGGACCGGCGGCCGATGCCGAAATTATTGCTCTTACTTTAAATTTCTTTCAGGCGCTTCATATCGAAGATTTCAATCTGGAGCTGAACAGCGTCGGCTGTCCGGACTGCCGGCCGGCTTATCGTGAAAAGTTATTAAGCTACCTGCGTCCGCTGGAAAAAGAGCTCTGCGGCGACTGCCGGCGCAGATTTGTTAACAACCCGCTGCGCGCTCTGGACTGCAAAGAAGAGCGGTGCCGGTCACTGGTGCGGGAGGCGCCGCAGATGACGGCCCACCTCTGCGGGGAATGCGAGTCCCACTACCGGCAGCTCCGTGAGATCCTGGATCAACTTCAGATCTCGTACCAGCAAAACCCCCGCCTCGTCCGCGGCCTCGATTATTATACCCGGACCGCTTTCGAGTTTGTACCCCGCGAGGGTGATTCTCTGGGCGGGGGGGGGCGCTATGATAACCTGGTGGAATATTGCGGCGGACCACCGGTGCCCGGAGTGGGCGTAGCTCTGGGAGTAGAGCGTCTTCTGGCGGCGGCCGATGCCGCCGCAAAGCCGCCTTTTGCTGCAGAAAAGCCGCCGCTTTTTATAGCCGCCGCCGGGGAGGGGCTCGCCGCCAAGACTTTTATCCTGGCCGAAGAGCTGCGCCGGCAAGGCCTGGCTGTTGAAATCGAACTTATGGAGCGCAGCCTGAAAGGGCAGATGAAATATGCCGGGCGAAGAGGTTTTTCCACCGTGCTCATAGTGGGCTCCCGGGAACTTGATTCGGGGAAAATTTCGGTGCGCCATATGGCCGGCGGAGAGCAGGAAGAAGTGGCCCGGGAACAGCTCCTGGAAAAGTTACTCCCCGAAGGTTCACGCACCGGGGTAAGGGGAGCCGCATTCTGTGGTGAGACAGGCTCCAGTTTTGACTTTGGAGAGGAGCCGCCGGGGTGCGGTGAGCTGCGAGCGGCCGACACCGGCAGAGAAGTGACCCTGCACGGATGGGTGCAGCGGCGCCGCGACCACGGCGGGCTGCTTTTTATCGATCTTCGCGATCGCACGGGTTTGATCCAGCTCGTTTTTGACAGCGAGGGCGGCGGGGATATTTTTGCCCGGGCTGAAACCCTGCGCGGTGAATATGTCATCACCGTCCGGGGAGAAGTGGTCAGGCGCGATCCCGCCAATACGAATCCTACCTTGAAAACCGGTGAGATTGAGATCCGGGTCGGCTTCCTGGAAATACTGAACGAGGCGAAGACACCGCCCTTCTATATTGAGGACGGGCTCCACGCAGATGAGAACCTGCGCCTGCGATACCGCTACCTGGACCTGCGCCGTCCCGAGAGTTACCGCCGCCTGGCGCTGCGCCACCGGGCGGTTAAGCTCATCCGCGACTATCTCGACAGCCGCGGCTTCCTGGAGATCGAGACGCCCATGCTCACCCGCAGCACCCCCGAAGGGGCTCGCGACTACCTGGTGCCCAGCCGGACTGCGCCCGGTTCTTTTTATGCGCTGCCGCAGTCTCCGCAGCTCTTCAAGCAGCTGCTCATGGTAGGCGGGGTAGAGCGCTATTTTCAGATCGCCCGCTGCTTTAGGGACGAAGATCTGCGCGCGGACCGTCAGCCTGAATTCACCCAGATCGATATTGAGGCCTCTTTCTTGGGGCGAGAAAGGCTTTTTGCAATCATTGAAGGGATGATGGCCTGCCTTTACAGTGATCTTTTAGGCCGCCAACTGACCCTGCCCTTTCCCAGGCTGCCCTACAGCGAGGCGATTGAACGCTACGGTTCGGACAAACCTGATTTGCGCTTTGGGATGGAACTGGTGGATTGCAGTGAGCCGGCCCGGGCGAGTGAGTTCAAAATTTTCCGGGCTGCTCTGGAGGCCGGCGGGGTGGTCAAGGTGCTGCGGGTGCCGGGAAAAGGCGGCGCCAGCCGCAAAGAACTGGACGATCTGGTTGCCCTGGCTGTCGAATTCGGCGCCCGGGGGTTGGCCTGGCTAATCCGCGATGCAGAGGGCTGGCGCTCGCCCATCGCCAGGTTTTTCAATGCGGAGCTGCTCGACAATATCGGAGAGCGGACCGGGGCTGTTTCCGGGGATCTCCTTCTTTTAGCGGCCGGGGATGCCGCATCTTGTTCCGAGGTCCTCGGCCGCATGAGGCTGCATCTGGCCCCGGAAGAGCTTGCTGCAGAACCGCATTTTCTCTGGGTAGTCGACTTCCCGCTTTTTGAATACGATCCGGCGGAAAAAAGGCTTAATTCAGCCCATCACCCCTTTACCGCCCCCTGCGAGGAGGACCTTGCCCTTTTGGAGAAGGAGCCGCTGAAAGTGCGCTCGCAAGCCTACGACCTGGTCCTGAACGGGGTGGAACTGGGCTCGGGGAGCAACCGGATCCACCGCCGCGAGATTCAGATGCGCATTTTCAAGATGCTCGGCCTTTCAGAGGCGGAGGCGATGGAAAAGTTCTCTTTTCTGCTGGAGGCTTTTGAATACGGAGCGCCGCCCCACGGCGGGATCGCCCTGGGATTGGACCGGCTGGCGGCTCTATTCAGCGGGGATGAATCTATTCGCCAGGTGATCGCTTTTCCCAAAACAGCCGCAGGGAGCTGTCTCCTTACCGGGGCCCCGGCTCCGGTAGCGCCGCAGCAGCTGCAGGAACTAAGCCTGAATCTTAAATCCGCCCCCAAAGGCGGTTCATGATTTTCCTATTTCTTCTTTCTTGCTTCTTGCCTATTGATATGCTATGATCCTGGTACACAAAGGCCCTGCTGTGTTCGTGTTTACCGATAAAGTTTTGAGCTAACACAGGATTCCAGGGAGCCCGGGCTTTAGCTTGCGGCGTAGCAGCCTCAGCTTGAGAGGACCTATAAAGCAGCTAAGAGGGCACCCACCTTTAGGGGGAACAGTTCAAAACCCAACGGTGCACGGC
>CAZQVX010000023.1:0-10745 GCA_964596845.1 uncultured Syntrophomonadaceae bacterium
TGATCGTGCCGAACCACTGGCTGGGATCGCGGGCGATCACCTCTGCAGCAAGCAGGCGGTGGCTGCTCCCTTCGCTGAATTCAAGCAGTTGCCGGTAGCGGTAATTTTCTTTCTGCAGTTCCTGGAATTGAACCAGCTGCTGTTCTAAAAAAGAAATACTACCGCGTAGCCGATCATTTTCTGCTTTCAGTTCATTAAAGGAAATGATGGCGTCAAAAAAGGATTGCAGTTTCTGGCCGGCCGATGAGAATGCCGTCTGAGCCGGCGCGAATAGAGCCAGCAGCGCATCCTCCACCGGCGTCAGCTGCACCCGGCCCTCGCCGGTAAAAACAATGAGCAGCAGCAAGCCGGCTACAACCACGAGGAGAGCTGCCAGGCTCCTGCGGTTTTGACTTCGTTTGGCCAATCGGAACACATCCCAGGATGTTCATTTTATTTCATGCCGGTAAGCAGCTGTCTCTTTCCGGGCGCTGCCGCCCGGCCGGAGAAACGCCATCTTCTAAACGCCCTTGCGGCTCGTTGAAGCCAGCCGGCGAAGCAGGTTGATCTCGGTCAGAATCTTTCCTGCGCCGACAACCACGCAATCCATGGGATCGTCAGCCAGAAAAACAGGCATCCCTGTCTCTTCGGAAGCCCGCCGGTCGAAACCATGCAGTAAAGCACCGCCCCCGGTGAGCACAATACCTTTGTCCATCACATCAGCCGCCAGCTCAGGCGGGGTTTTCTCCAGAGTCACCCGGATCGCTTCAAGGATTACCTCCAGGGGAGCCTCCAGGGCTTCTTTAATCTCATTAGAGGTGACTTTCAATGTTTTAGGAAGCCCGGTCACCAGATCCCGGCCGCGGACATCTATCTCAGCCCCTGTATCTTTGTGAAAAGCGGTGCCAATCTTTATTTTTACCTCTTCGGCGGTGCGCTCTCCAATCATGAGGTTATATTCTTTCTTGATATATTGAATGATCGCCTCATCCATGTCGTCTCCGCCGACGCGGATGGATTTGCTGGTGACAATACCGCCCAGGGAGATGATGGCCACCTCGGAGGTGCCGCCACCGATATCCACAACCATGCTGCCGGTAGGCTCTTCAACAGGCAGCCCCGCCCCAATAGCCGCAGCCATGGGCTCCTCCACAAGGTAGGCCTCACGGGCCGCCTGGCTGGTGGCATCAAGCACCGCCCGCTTTTCAACCTCGGTAACCCCGGAAGGGATGCAAATAATGACCACAGGGCGAAACATGGGGCGCCGGGGGTTGACCAGATTTATAAAATGATTGATCATTGTCTGTGTAACATCAAAATCAGCGATTACGCCGTCTTTCATCGGACGGATGGCGACAATATTGCCGGGAGTCCGGCCGATCATCTGCTTCGCTTCCGAACCTACAGCAAGAACTGCGCCTGTGTCGCGGCGGACCGCCACCACGGAAGGCTCGCGCACAACGACACCCTTGCCTTTGATGTAGACCATGGTGTTGGCAGTACCCAGATCGATCCCGATCTCCTTGGAAAATACTCTGAAAAGTGAAGCCATGAATGTACCCCTTCCTTCTCTTAACCGCAGCGCCTTGGTTAGATTGTCATAAGCTTAAATTCTCTATAAATAAATTGCTGCCTGCTGATTTCAACAGTATAACATTTAAATGCTCCTGATATTGTCTCCTCCTTCCTTGTAATTTATGTTAACTAGAGAAGCCCTTTCTCTTTAAAGCTGAAGTAGCACCCGTCGCCGATAACAAGGTGATCCCTTACGGCGATGCCTAAAATATTGCCCGCCTCAACCAGGCGCCTGGTCACCTCCAGGTCCTCCTGACTGGGCGAGGGATCGCCGCTGGGGTGGTTGTGTACCAGGATAACCGAAGCGGCGCTTTTGCGCAGGGGGATGTTAAATATTTCACGGGGATGAACAATAGAGGCATTGAGGCTGCCGATTGAGATCTCTTCTTTTGAAATCACATGGTTTTTTGTGTTCAGGAGCAGGATCATAAAATGTTCCTTTCTCTTGTAGCGCAGCTGCTCCATAAAGAGCGCCGCCGCCCGTTGAGGACTGGTAATGCTTTGAGCCTCCTCCGGCGGCAGTGTAGCCAGGCGCCGGCCCAATTCCAGGGCCGCCTTGATCTGGATCGCCTTGGCTGGCCCCACCCCTTTGATCTCTTTCATCTCCTCAAGCGAAAGCCCCGGCAGCAAGCGCAACCCCCCGCTGCGGGAAAGAATCCGCGCCGCCAGCTGCACCGCCGACTCCCGGGCGCTGCCGGTGCGCAGCAGAATCGCCAGCAGCTCGGCGTTGGAAAGCGCCTCCGCTCCGAACGATTGCAGTTTTTCCCGGGGCCGTTCCTCTGCGGGCAAATCCCGAATCAACAGCCCATCTTCCTCTGTCATCACTTTACCTCCATCCTGACCATGGTTTTATTGACCTGCGGGAAAGAAGTAGAAAGAGCTGGTGCAGAGGCAGTCCGACCACGTTGAAATAACATCCTTCAATTCTTTCTACAAAAACAGCTGCTTTACCTTGAATGGCGTAGGCCCCGGCTTTATCCATAGGCTCACCGGTGGCCACGTAGGCTTCAATCAGCTCGTCCTCTAAGACTCGCATCCAGACGCGGGTTTCAGTAACACTGCTTACATGATCACCTCTTCGGGCATCCACCAGAGCCAACGCGGTGATCACCAGGTGACTGCCGCCGCTTAAACGGCGCAGCATGCGGCGAGCCTCTTCGCGATCCGCAGGCTTGCCCAGGACTTCTCCGCGGTGGCAGACCAGCGTATCGGCGCCCAGAACAAGGCCTTCCCGGTGCGCAGCGGCAACCTGCTTCGCTTTCTGCAGGGCCAGATAGAGGGCCTGCTCAGGAGGAGCTAAAAATTCCGGCCTCTTTTCTTCCGCCCGCACATCGCTTACAGAAACGCGATAGGGGATTCCGGCCTGCCGGAGCAGCGCCGCCCGGCGGGGAGAGGCCGAAGCTAAGATCAACTCCATCCGGCCGCACCCGGGCCGCCGGCCTGGCGGAGCGCCCGCCTGGTGACGCCTTCCAAATAGAAAGCGGCCAGCCCGGTGAAAATACCGGTAGGCACAGCCAGCAGCAGAAGCAGGGGAAAATAACCCCGCAGCAGGGACATGCTGCCGATGATCGCCCCGGCCACAGCAAGCTGGGTCAGGTTATGTGCCGCCGCCCCGAGCACACTGGCTGAAATAAGGCTGAGATAACCCTTCTTAACCAGCAGCACCGCCAGAGACATAACCACAGTGCAGACCACCCCGCCGGCCAGGCTTAGCCAGAAGCCGAACCCCAGAAAAGTGCCGCCAATGAGACTGCCGATCACTGTGCGCAGCACCGCTACCAGCAGGCCGCTGCACGCCCCGTAAAGGACAATAGTGAGCAGTGTGATCATATTGGCCAGGCCCAGGCGCACCCCGGGGACCGGCATGGGCAGAGGCAGGGTCGCCTCGACGGTATGAATCACCACAGCGAAGGCGATAAGCACTGCCAGGTAAGTCATCTCAAAAAGGTTGCGTTTCATTCTATTCCCCTTGTTTTAATTAACCAAAATGATGATTTTCCCTTTCTTCAGATCAAGGGAAGTAAAAAAATGAGCCACGCTTATTTTCTTGCCCGGGATCTCCTCACTTTATCTGCCGGGCAGTTCAATTAAATCCTGCAATCCGCTCGAGACGAGCAGCTCCAGTTGCGGCGTGACCAGGAGCGCCTCGACGCCGGGCAGGCTTTCTACCAGGGCCAGACCTCGCTGCGGGCCCAGAACCAGAAGGGCAGTAGCCAGGGCATCGGCCTCAGCCGCCGTGGGAGCCGCCACGGTGGCGCTGAGCAGAGCGCGGGCGGGATACCCGGTCCGGGGGTCAAGGACATGGTGGTAGCGCACCCCCTCCACCTCAAAGAAACGCTCGTAGTCTCCGGAGGTGACCACCGCCCCCCTTTTGGACCAGGGGATCACGGCGATGAGATCACCTTCGCGGCGAGGATGTTTAACCCCGATCCGCCAGGGAGATCCCTCCGGTTTGGGCCCGAGGATACCCACATCACCGCCGGCATTGATCAGGGCATGTCCAATCCCGGCCCGGGAAAGCAGATCCAGGCCCCGATCCACGATATAACCCTTGGCAATACCCCCCAGATCAAGCGCCATTCCGGGCTCAGGGAGAAAGATCTCACCCGCGGCAAAATCGCCTTCGATAAGGCGGTAATCAACCAGGGCTGCGGCTGTTTCAATCTCTGCAGGTGCGGGCAGGCGGTAGCGCTCCCCTAGAAAACCCCATGTCTCAAGAAGCGGAGCAATGGTGGGATCAAAGGCTCCTTCGCTTAAACGGGCGCAACTGAGCGCCTTTTGAATTACTTCCGCCGTCTCCGGGCTGACCTTGACCGGTTTTTCCCCGGCAGACCTGTTAATCCCGGCTACATCGCTTGAGGCTAGCGTGTAACTTAAAAGCTTCTCCAAGCGTTCCATCTCGGCAAAAATATTTTCCTGGATTCGGCAGGCTTTCCCCGGACCCCCTGTATATATCTGAAGGCTCACATCGGTATCCATGAGCAGCCGTCTGTATTCGAAAAGTTTCAACCGGGAGACGAGCGCGGCAGCGCCGCCGACAATAACAACACCGGCGATAACAATCAAGAGCGCAGTAAACAGTTTTCGTTTTGGAAACTCTTTTCTTCTGGATTTCATCCTGCGGCTGTGCAATCCGGGCCTGCCGGATCCCCTTTCCGTTGAAATTGCCCCTAAAATTTAATATAACATCACCGCTGTAAAATTAACAGGGAAATAACAGGGTTTTGCCCCGGCCGGAGATGCAAAAAGGGCCGCCCCTTGCCATGAGAGACAGCCCCCTGTGACAAAACAGCGGTTTCATAGTTTCAGGCAGTAGCCACTTCGGAGCCGGCTGTTTCACCTGCAACAGGTGCACTGCGGCGGGGGTGGATGGCGTTAAAGCGACATTTTTCTACACAGAGGCCGCAGTCGTCGCATTTATCCAGATCGATCATCGCCAGATTGCCCTCCATGCTGATGGCCTCCCGGGGGCAGACCCGCACACAGGCTTTGCAGCCGGTGCACCCTACTTCACAAGCCCCGCTCACCTTTTTTCCGCGATCCTGCGAGCTGCACCAGACCAGGTGCCCCGCATCACCTTTAGGGATGAGGCGAATGATCCCCCGGGGACAGGCGTCGCGGCAAAGGCCGCATCCTGTGCATTTGGCTTCGTCGACCCGGGGCAAGCCGTTCGGGCCCATGGTGATAGCTTCAAAGGGGCAAGCCCGCACACAGTTGCCCAGCCCCAGACAGCCGTAAGGGCAGGTCTTGAACCCGCCGTGATATTGCTGCGCCTGAACGCAGTCAGAAATTCCGTTGTATAAAAAGAGCTCACCGGCGCGGCTGCGATCACCGCGGCAGAACACGGCAGCCACCAGCGGTTTTACTGCGGCCGCCTCCAGCCCCATAATGGCGGCAATGGCCTCGGCAGAAGCGCTCCCGCCGGGGATACAGGCGTTTGCCGGCGCCGCCCCCTCGACAACCGCTTCGGCGTATTTGTTACATCCGGCATAAGCGCAGGCGCCGCAATTGGCCCCGGGCAGCGCATCGCGCACCGCCTCGACGCGGGGATCAACGGCTACGGCAAAAAAGTGCGCCGCCGCCCCCAGAAGAATGCCCAAGAGAGCGCCCACACCACCCAATGTGGCGACAGCATACAAAATTTCCACTGTGTTCACCTCGCTGATAATAAACGTAATGTCCTTTATTACTGCATGCGGCCGCTGCCTTTAAAGAGTCAACATGCCCCTGAATCCCATAAAAGCCAGAGATAGGATCCCTGCGGTGATTAAAGTGATCGCCGTCCCCTTGAGCGGAGCCGGGATTTTGGCCAGCTCCAGCCGCTCCCTGATCCCCGACATGATCACCAGAGCCATCCAGAAACCGAGGGAAGCGGCGATGCCGAAGACGACAGATTCAAGAAGGGTGAACTCCTGCCGCACCGCCAGCAGCGCCACCGCCAGGACAGCGCAGTTGGTGGTGATAAGAGGCAGGTAGATCCCCAGGCCCTGGTAGAGGGTGGGGCTGGCTTTTCGCAGAAATGTCTCCACCAGCTGCACCAGGCCGGCAATGACCAGGATGAAGGTGACCAGCTGCAGAAACCCCAGGCCCAGCGGGGCCAGGATCTGGTAATGGATGAGCCAGGTCACCAGCGTGGAGAGGGTGATCACGAAGACAACCGCCATCCCCATTCCCATGGCAGTCTCCATCTTCCGCGAAACCCCCAGAAAGGGGCAGATCCCAAAAAAACGCTGCAGGACAAAATTGTCCACCAGGATATAGATAAATAAAATTGAAATAAGCTTTTCCATGACTGCCCTCCTTCAAAAATAACGAACCGGGTCTAGTCGATCTGCAGTTTTTTGAAAACGATATTGGTCAGCGCCAGCAGTAAACCCAGGACGATGAAGGCGCCCGCCGGCTGCGCAAAAATCCGCATCGGCTCAAAGTTTGCCCCGAAAAGATGCACAGCATAGTTCGTCTCGGCCAGAAAAGTGCCGTTGCCGAAGATCTCTCGGACCAGGGAAAGCAGCAGCAGCCCCAGAGTGAATCCCAGCCCACTGCCGATGCCGTCTAAAAGCGAGCGCAACACCGGCTGCTTGCCCGCAAAGGCCTCAGCCCGGCCGAGGATAATGCAGTTCACCACGATCAGGGGGACGAAAACCCCCAGGGCGGCATAGAGAGCCGGGATAAAAGCCTGCAGCACCATCTCGATGATCGTCACAAATGTAGCGATGATCACAATGTAGCAGGGGATCCGGACCTGCTCGGGGATGAAACGGCGCAGGCTGGAAATAACCACATTGGAACAGGTCAGCACCGCCACCACAGCCAGCCCCATCCCCACCCCATTTTTCACCAGCACTGTGATCGCCAGGGTGGGACACATCCCCAGCACCAGGCGAAATGTGGGGTTCTCTGCAAAAATTCCCCGGGTAATATCTTTCAGGTAGCTATTCTTCACTGCTTTCACCGCCTTCCGGATTCAGAGCCCGGGTTAAGGCATCGGTAACTGCGCCGACGATCCCGGCGCTGCTCTCGGTGGCCCCGGTTTTCGTATCAATCTCCAGCGTCTGGCCGTCAATAATCTGCGGCGGGATCAGCGCCGCCGCTTCGGCCAGGTAGGTGGGGGTCTCTTCATGTTCAACAATCTCGATCACGGTAATCTTACCGCCGGCTACGGTAACATCAACGGCGATGGGGCCAATTTTACCCTCGCCGCTGCCCCGGTAGGTGCCGTCGGGCACAGCTGCAATATCAAAAGGCTCTTCTTCTTCCAGGGTGAGAAAGTTTTCAGCGATAACTGAGAGAACCCGGCGAATGGATTCAATCATGGGCGCGGTGCTTTTGGTGGCCCCGCTGACGGTATCCACATCTTCACCGGCCTGCAGCGGATCAGCGCAACTTTTCCCGATGAACTGATCCTGAAACTGAGGTTTCTCGATCACATCGCCCACCCCCTGGGTTTCACTGTGCTCCACAATGCGCAGGCCCAGGATTTTGCCGGTGCCGTCCACGGCCAGATTATAGCTGATGAGGCTGTCGTAACCCTGCACGCCGGCCGACGCCATCACGCCCAGCAGCTCTCCGGCGGCATCATAAACAAGATCGAAGGAATCCTGCTCCAGGACTTCGCTTTTAAAATCCTCCATCCGGGGAAAGTACTCTTTTAAGGCGTTGCGGTAATCTTCCTCCTGCCTCTGGGCAATCGCCGGCGCGGTAAGCATGTTGGCCCCGGCGAGCAGTCCCGCCGCCACGGCTGTAACGATGAGCAAGGTCAAAACAAGGCGGATCATGTCACGCAAACCGCTTCACCTCCCCGAATTTTCTGGGTATCGTAAATTTATCGATTAAGGGGGTCAGCGCATTCATTGTTAAAATGGCAAAGGTGACCCCTTCTGGGTAAGCGCCGAAGAGACGGATGAGCATAGTGATTAGCCCGCAGCCCACCCCAAAGATGAGCCTGCCGCCCGGCGTAACCGGTGAGGTCACCATGTCGGTCGCCATGAACAGCGCCCCCAAAAGAACTCCTCCGGCAAGAAGATGAAAAAGTCCGGTCAGATAATTGCAGTCCTGATAGAACCCGCCGCCGAATAAGGCGCCCATGACCCAGACGGTAATCATGAAGCCGCCCGGAATACGCCAGTCAATGTGGCCTTTGTAAAGCAGCCAGAAAGCCCCGAAAAGCAGGGCTATCGCCGAGGTTTCGCCCAGGCTGCCGGCCATATTCCCGATGAGAAGCTGGCTCAGCGAAACTTGCAGCGCTTCGGCTTCACCAGCCAGCGGGGTGGCCGTGGTCACCGCAGAAAGGTCGGCAAAAAAATGAAAGGGTTTGGGGACAGGCCAGATGGGGCCGGCCATGCGGGCCCCCCAGGAGATCACCAGAATGGCCCGGCCGACGAGCGCCGGGTTAAAAATATTGTAGCCGATACCGCCGTAGACCTGTTTCCCCACAACGATGGCGGCGACAGCCCCGATGGCGGGAATCCACCAGGGAACATTGGGCGGAAGGGTCATAGCCAGCAGAAGGCCGGTTACCGCGGCGCTGCCGTCGCCGAATATATTCAAGCGGCGCAGCCAAAGGGCCTCGGCAAGCATGGCGGCTCCCACGGCCACAGCCATGGTGATGAGCGCCTGGTAACCGAAGAGAAATACAGCCACCACTGCCACCGGCCCGAGAGCGATAAGGACATCAATCATTACACTTTGCACGGACTGAATCGTGCGGATATGAGGCGACGAGGATATTATCAGTTTTCCGTTCATCTCAATCACTCCCTTCAAGAGCGCCGGTTATCTTTTCCGCCTGGCGAGCACTTCCGCCTTGGCCACTCTAATCCACTGTGTCAGGGGAATTCGGGCCGGGCAGATGTAGGCGCAGCAGCCGCATTCGATGCAGTCGGCGGCATGCAGCTTTTCAGCACGGCCAAAAAGGCCGTGTTCAGCCGCCTGGGCAATAAAGGTGGGAACCAGATTTATGGGGCAGACCTCAAGGCATTTGGCGCAGCGGATGCAGCTTCCGCTTTCATAAAGTCCCACATCTTCGGAGGTTAGGGCCAAAATACCCGAAGTCCCCTTGATCACGGGAAGATCGGCTGTCGGCTGGGTCAGCCCCATCATCGGCCCGCCGGTGATCAGCTTACAGGTCTCCTCCTTCAGGCCGCCGCAAAATTCAAGAAGGTCACTGACCAGTGTGCCGAGCCGGACCATGAGGTTGGCCGGACGCCTGATCCCTTCGCCGGTAACAGTAACCACCCGCTCAATGAGCGGCCGGCCCTTCTGCACCGCCCCGGATATAGCCACAGCGCTGCCCACATTATGGTTGACCACACCCACATCCAGGGGCAGACCACCGGAAGGGACCCGGCGCCGGGTGGTGACCTGAATCAACATCTTCTCTGCACCCTGGGGATATTTTGTCTTCAGGGGTACGACACTGATATCGGATTTGCCTTCAACCGCCTGGTTCATCACCCGTAGGGCATCGGGCTTATTGTCCTCGATCCCGATAATGCCCCGCCCCGCCCCCAGCGCTTTCATCATCAACTCAAGGCCGAAAACGACCTCTGTGGGCCGTTCCAGCATGAGGCGGTGGTCGGCCGTCAGATAGGGCTCGCACTCGGCGCCGTTGATAATCACCGTATCGATGGCTTTACCCTCAGGCGGCGAAAGCTTTACATGAGCAGGGAATGCGGCCCCGCCCATCCCGACAATGCCGGCGCTGCGGATGAGCGCCCGGATCTCCTCCGGTGAAAGGCGATCCGGATCATTTGCAGGTTTAAGTTCGCTGTCCCACTCGTCCTTTCCATCACTCTCGATAATCACCGCGGCGGCCTTCCGGCCCAGGGGATGATTGTAGGGCTCAATGGCGATTACTTGGCCTGATATAGAGGCATGCACCGGCGCAGAAACAAAACCCTCGCTGTCGCCGATTTTCTGGCCCGCCTTGACCGAATCACCCACCTCTACCAGCGGTTCGCAGGGAGCGCCGATATGCTGCTGCAGCGGAATGAACACTTTTTGCGGAACCGGAGCGGTCACAATAGCCAGCGAAGCGGTCAGCTCTTTGCGGTATTCCGGGTGAACGCCTCCTTTGAAGATGGCCAGGCTCATATGCAAGTTCACCCCTTTTCATGAATTGTTTGATAAGTTAGACGCTTTATTTTGGACAACAGGTTATCAATTCTTTAAATCCGGCCTTTTTCCTGCCGGTGAAGTGACAGAAAAGCTACTATATATCATTATAACAGATTAAATTCGAGACTGCTCTCTCTAACGGCAGCGAGCGCCCTGGCAATATTCCCTGCGGGCGGCTTCCGATCGATCTCAGGATAGCGGTTCCCCTCATTCACTTAATCGCCCGCTTTAATCTATTGTGTCTCGCTGAAGTTTATACGCCAAAATTCGCCATGGTCACAGAAATAAGGGTAACTGAGGACAGGCCCGGACAATTTACCCTGGCCGACACTAAGAAGTACCCGGACGCAAATGGTTAAGATAGCAAGCCCGCGCTTCACTGACGGTGTAGAAAGAGCCGGTCACCAGGACAGCGTCATCATCGCCGGCCAGGTCCAGCGCCCTGTCCAGAGCCTGATCCACCTTTTGCTCCACCATCACCTCGCCTGCATAGCGCTTCTGCAGAAACGCGGCCAGCACTTCCGGTGAGGCGGCGCGGGGCAGATGGGGCCTGGTCAGAATCACCCTATCCGCCA
>CAZQVX010000023.1:10845-13493 GCA_964596845.1 uncultured Syntrophomonadaceae bacterium
GCAAAGTAGCTGAAAGCCAGCGCCGTGACCACCTCAAATTCGGTGAGCGGGCCCAACTGCTCATCACGGCTGATCTTCTCCACGAGAGGGCGGATCTGTTCCACCAGCTCCACCAGCTCGAAACTGCTGATATCACTGCCGTTTATACTCATCCTGTTGTTGAAGGCAAGGATATAGGGAGAGGTGTAAAGAGCGGTGCGGTAGCCGGCTGCCTGCGCCACCGAGGCGATCATCGCTGCGACAGAGCCTTTTCCGTTGGTTCCGCCGATATGGATATATCTCAACTGCCGGTGGGGATTGCCCAGAAGATCCAGCAGCGCCTCTATGCGCTGCAACCCGGGCTTAATTCCGAAACGGCCGATACTGTGAATCCATTCCAAGGCACTTCGGTATGCCGCCTCTGTTTTCTGGTCCATTGGTTTACTGTAACTCCTGGAGCCTCTCTTCAAGTTTAACTTTTTTGATGGAGCCCTCTTCCAGGCGCGCCCTCTCTTTAGCCACCACCTCGGGCGGCGCTTTCTTGAGAAATCCCGGGCTGCGCAGTTTGCCCTCGGTCCGCCGCAGCTCTTTTTCAATCTGCTGCAGCTCTTTTTCAAGACGGGCTACCTCAGCCTCCAGATCGATCACCCCACCCAGGGGAAGATAGGCCTCCAGCTCTTCGCTCACAATGGCAGTCAGCGCCTGAGACGGCTTGGCTGCGCCCGGATCGATGGTCAGCGGTTCAGCGCAGGCCAGCTTCCTTAACTGGTGGCGCTCCTGCTCCAGCGCAGCCGCAGCCTCCGGCGAAGGGCGCAGGATCACCGGCGCCGGCTGCCCGGGGGGCAGCTGGACCTGGCTGCGCAGGTTGCGCACCGCCCGGACGGTTTCCTGAACCAGGGAGATGGCGGCCGCCTCGCCGGAGAATTCCAGGCGGGAATCCCGGTGCGGCCATGGAGCCACTACCAGGGCCGAGGTGCGGCCGGGCAGGTAATGCCAGATCTCCTCAGAGAGAAAGGGCATGAAGGGGTGCAGCAAGCGCAGCACTCCATCGAGAACATAGATGAGCACACCCCGGGTGCGGCGGCGGACTTCACGCGAAGCCTCCGTGTCGCCTCCGGTATAGAGGTAATGTTTGCTCAACTCCACATACCAGTCACAGAAGTCGCTCCATAAAAATTCATAGACCAGGCGGGCAGCCTCACCCAGTTCGGATTCTTCCAGCAAGGCGGTCACCCGGCCCACAGCGTCATTATAGCGGTGCAGGATCCAGCGGTCCTCCATTGTCAGCTCTTCAGCCGAAGCGCCGGGCTCAAAGGGCGAATAATCAGCCTCACCCCCGGCATCGCCCGCCAGGTTCATCAACACAAAGCGGGAGGCATTCCAGACCTTGTTGGCGAAATTGCGGCCCGCCTCCACACTTTCCTGGCGAAAGCGCTGGTCGTTGCCGGGCGCCTGTCCGGTGATGAGAGTAAAACGAAGGGTGTCGGCGCCGTACTGGGCGATGACCTCCAGGGGATCGATGCCGTTACCCAGCGATTTGCTCATTTTCCGCCCCTGGGCGTCGCGCACGAGCCCGTGAATATAGACCGCTTTGAAGGGGACCTGCTCCATGAAATGAAGGGACATGAAGAGCATCCGGGCCACCCAGAAAAAGATAATATCATAACCGGTCACCAGGACAGAAGTGGGAAAATAGCGGGCCAGGTCAGGGGTTCGATCGGGCCAGCCCAGGGTGGAAAAGGGCCAGAGGGCCGAACTGAACCAGGTGTCCAGGACATCAGGATCCTGCTCCAGCGCAGCGCTGCCGCAGGCGGGGCAAGATTTTGGATCTTCGTAATCAACAATGATTTCCCCGCAGGAGCAATGCCAGGCCGGGATACGGTGTCCCCACCACAGCTGGCGTGAGATACACCAGTCGCGGATATTCTCCACCCAGTTTTCATAGGTGCGGGTAAACCGCGGCGGCACAAAAACAGTTTTCCCCTCGCGCACCGCCGCCAGGGCCGGCCCGGCCAAGGGCTTCATCTTCACAAACCACTGGCGCGAGATGAGCGGTTCGACGACGGTGTGGCAGCGATGGCAGTGACCCACCGCATGACTGTAATCTTCTATTTTTTCTACCAGGCCCAAAGCCTGCAGGTCGGCGACGACCTTTTCCCGGCAGCTTTCCCGGTCGAGCCCCGCATAGGGCCCTGCAGCGGCAGACATCTTCCCCTCTTCATCGATCACCGGGATGCTCTCCAGGTTGTGGCGCCGCCCGATTTCAAAGTCGTTGGGATCGTGGGCCGGCGTCACCTTCACCGCCCCGCTGCCGAAAGCGGGATCAACGTAGGCATCGGCTACGACAGGGATGGCCCGGTTGAGCAGGGGCAGTATGACCGTGCGGCCCACCAGGTGGCGGTATCTTTTATCTTCCGGATGAACAGCCACCCCGCTGTCGCCCAGCATCGACTCCGGGCGCGTGGTGGCCACGGTGATGTAACCATCACCATCAGCATAGGGATAGCGGATATGCGTCAGGGTGGAATCCCTCTCTTCATGCTCCACCTCGATATCTGAAAGGGCCGTATGGCAGCGAGGGCACCAGTTGATCATATAGTCGCCCCGGTATATGAGCCCGGCCCGGTAAAGATCCACGAAAACCTTGCGCACCGCCCTGGAGCACCCCT
>CAZQVX010000024.1:0-5137 GCA_964596845.1 uncultured Syntrophomonadaceae bacterium
GGGATAAGGGAACTTTTGGGGAAGATGGAGAGCGGCATCGAACGGGGCAGGGCGATGCAGGAAGGCCTGACTACAGCAATTGTTGGCAAACCCAATGCCGGTAAATCCTCACTTTTAAATGCGCTGTTGCGTGAGCAGCGTGCCATAGTCCATGAAGTTCCCGGAACTACGCGGGATCTTCTTGAGGGATTCTTGACGATATGCGGTTACCCTCTGCGCTTAATTGATACTGCCGGTATTCATAGCTCTGATGATCCCGTAGAGAGGGAAGGGATAGCCAGGGCTAAAGGAGCCATCGCTGAAGCCCGCCTTCTCCTTCTGGTCCTTGACGGATCCACCTCGTGGAGTAAAAGTGATGCGGATATAGCCTCGCTGATCTGTCCAGGACAGCTTGTAGTGGTGGTGATAAATAAGATGGACCTGGATCAGAAGATCAGCGCCCCGGAGGTCGCTGCATACTTGCAAAATTATCCTCTGGTGCGCACGTCGGCAACCCTCAACGAAGGTCTTGAGCAGCTTGAGAATGTCATAGCCGGGCTGTTAGATCAAGAACTGGGCCCCGCAGCAGGAGAGAGCCCGGCTATATTGAGCATGAGGCACGGCGAAAATGTCCGGGAAGCCCGTAAACACATTGATAACGTGCTTCAGGCTTCTGCATCCCAGCCCCTCGAAATTATCAGTCTTGACCTCAGAGAAGCCTGGATGAAGCTTGGCGAGATTACAGGAGAAGCTGCTTCCGGGGAGCTTCTGGACCGCATATTTGGCGATTTTTGTATCGGAAAATAGCGGCGGGGGGCTTAAGAATAAAAATGGGGCGGACTTATAGCGATCTTCTGGAGACGGTATGCTTAGAGCTTGGATTAGAGCTTAGCGACCTGCAGAAAGAGCAGCTCCTTGGCTATATAAATTTAATTATAGAGGGACTGAGGAAAAAGCGTCTTGTTGGTGAAACTGGGGGTGATCTGCTTATCAGGAAACATATGTTCGACTCCCTATACCCTCTGGGGCTTGGGGAGATTCCTCCCGGCACTCTGTTGGATCTGGGTACAGGGGCAGGCCTTCCGGGGATTCCTTTGAAAATATGTCTTCCGGGGCACAGGCTTTATCTGCTGGATGCCAACAAGGGGAAAATTAACTTTTTAAGGCGTGTCTGCCTGGAACTTAACCTGAAGAAAGTTTTCTATCTGCCGGGGCGAGCGGAGGAATGGGGCCGAGATCCCGGGTGCCGCGAGCGCTTTGACTGCGTAGTTAGCCGGGCGGTTGCCCGGGCTGCAGTACTGGCGGAGCTGGGGCTGCCCCTGGTCAAGAGAGGAGGATGCCTTTTGCTCTATAAGGGAAGCAATGGACCGGCGGAGGTGGAAGAAGCCGAAACCTCTTTGCGACTGTGCGGGGGCATGCTCAAGAAAAACTGGCGCTATCGCCTGCCTACAGGAGAAGAGAGAACCATGTTTCTGATTGAAAAGAAGAGGGCTACTCCGGTTGCATATCCGCGGGGAGTCGGGAAACCGGCCAGGAAGCCCCTGGGAGGGTAATTTTATTTAATTATTTGAAGGATTGTATCCCCGGTTGTCTAATAGTTTGCATAAGCAACCTTGAGGTGGTGATCGCCAGATGAATGATGACCGGACATTAGATCTACCGCTGTTAGAAGGAGAAACAGGGAAAGAGAAGGTCATCCAGGTCCGCATTGACCATCTACAGCGGAACCCCTATCAGCCGAGACAGAGTTTTCCCGAAGACAAAATCGCAGAGCTGACCCAGTCCATCAGGACCTACGGACTGCTGCACCCCATAGTTCTGCGCCGTGTCGGTCGGGCCTATCAGATAGTTGCCGGTGAGCGCAGGGTCATAGCCTGCAGAAGCCTGGGATGGAACACAATGCCGGCAATTGTCAAAGATCTTTCCGACAGTGCAGTGGCGGCAATGGCGCTTATTGAAAATCTGCAGCGGGAAAACCTGGGCTACCTTGACGAAGCAGCCGGTTATGCCCGCCTCATCGAGACATTTCATCTGACTCAGGAAGTGCTGGCCCAGCGGCTCGGCAAGAGCCAGTCTACCATTGCAAATAAAATGAGGCTGTTAAAACTCCCTAAGGAGATCAAGGACACCCTGATCAAGGGGCAGCTTTCGGAAAGGCATGCTCGCGCTCTGCTAAGGCTTGGTACAGAAGAACAGCAGAAGAAAATGGTCCAGGAGATAATCCAGGGGAATCTGACCGTCAGTGACACCGAAAAAAGGGTAGACCGGATTCTGGAGCCGAAAGCAACAGTGAAACGGGGATTGCAGCGCAAGGGCATGGTCCGGGATACACGCATATTTTTAAATACCATCCGACAGGCAGTCAAAGTCATACAGAATTCAGGACTGAGCCCGGAAGTAAAAGAGAGGGTGGAACAAAAATACGTTGAAGTGACAATCCGGCTTTATAAAGATAATACTTAACAGCAGCAACACAGGCAACTATCTACCAGATCAGGGAGAGGAACAATGGCACGTATTATAGCCATCGCCAATCAAAAAGGCGGTGTTGGAAAAACTACAACCGCAGTAAACTTGAGTGCAGCGCTGGCCCGCCTGGGCCACAAAGTGCTGCTGCTGGACATTGATCCGCAGGGAAACGCTACCAGCGGGGTGGGGTTGGAGAAGAAGGATATTCGGGCCTGCATTTACGATGCCCTTATTAATGAACTATCTCTGGAACGGATTATCCTGACCACGCGCTGGGAGAACCTTTTCGTGGTACCGGCGACAATTCAGCTGGCCGGGGCGGAAATTGAACTGGTACCCACCGTTTCGCGAGAGGTCAAATTAAAGGCGGCGCTGGCGCCGGTTAGAGAAGAATACTCTGTGATCATTATAGACTGCCCACCCTCTCTGGGGTTGCTTACGCTGAATGCGCTTACCGCCTCGGGCGGAATTTTAATTCCAATCCAATGCGAGTACTATGCCCTGGAGGGTCTGGGGCAGCTGATGAATACAATTTCGCTTGTCCGCAAGCATCTCAACGAGGATCTCAGGATAGAAGGTGTCGTCTTAACCATGTATGACTCGCGGACAAACCTATCTGAGCAGGTTGTGGAGGAGGTCAGGGCCTATTTTGGAGAAAAAGTCTACCAGACAATCATACCCCGAAATGTCCGCCTTAGTGAAGCCCCAAGCCATGGTCTGCACATCCTGGAGTATGATCCCCGCAGTAAGGGCGCCGAAGTTTATCTGGCTTTGGCCGAAGAGGTGAGCGAAAGTGAGTGAAAAAAGGAGACTGGGCCGGGGCCTTGGTGCTCTCATCAATGATGCATTCACCGGAACAGCTGATATTACCGAGATTCCACTGAGTCAGATCAAAACAAATCCCTTTCAGCCCCGTACAAATTTTGATCCTTTAAAACTGCAGGAACTTGCCGACTCCATAAAAGTACATGGTGTAATCCAGGCTGTGGTGGTAGCCCCGGCCGGGGAAAGGGGCTACTACCTGATTGTGGGGGAGAGACGTTGCCGGGCGGCCAGGATGGCAGGTTTGACCCGGATTCCTGCTGTGGTAAAAGATTACGACGAAAGAGATATGCTCGAAATAGCCCTGGTTGAGAACCTGCTCCGAGACGATCTGAACCCTATTGAGGAAGCAACTGCCTTCCGCCGGCTGATAGATGAATTCGGATTGACCCAGGAGGAACTGGGAAAACGCCTAGGGAAAAGCCGGCCGGCAATCGCCAATGCGGTACGCCTTCTGGCTCTGCCGCAAAAGGTACAGGAAGCCATCGTGAGGGGGGAGTTAAGCGCAGGACAAGCCCGCCCTCTGCTGACACTGACGGATTCCGCCAGGCAGGAGGAACTGGCCAAAGAGATCGTTTCGCGTCAGCTGACAGCCCGGGAGGCTGAAAACCTTGCGGCTGCAACTGCAGAAGGGGCGAAAAAGAAGCAAATTAAAAGAGTTGCAGCGACAGATCCGCTGTTAAAAGAGCTGCAAGGGAGCCTGCAGCGGCGACTCGGAACCAGGGTAAAAATATATTATAAAAAAAGACAGGGCGCCATTGAAATATCTTTCTACGGGGAAGAAGATCTTGACCGCCTCATGGAGCTATTGCTGCCGGGCGGTATTGGATAGACTGTTTCATGTGAAACACACAGGCTAAATTACAAAAAGCGATGTTTCACGTGAAACAATCTTTTAAAAGGTGAAGTCTTCCTTTACGTCGAAGTTTATCATTGTTAATAATTCTTAATAAATAGCCGGCAAGGGGGGCCCCGGCCATGCCTGTTTGGGAAATAATCGATGCTTGGCTTTCTTCCAACGTGAGCCAATTTATACTTGCCGCCACCGCTGCGGCGCTGCTTTCTTTCGCATTGTCGATAACAGCGCTGTCCTGGGCAAAGACTCTCAAAAAACGCTACCGCAAGATGATGATGGGACAGGATGGGCTGAATCTGGAGGGACTGCTGAACAGACATGGAGCCCTGATCGAAGAGGCGCTGCACCTGCAGCGGCAAACCGGTGCCCGGCTGGATGGAATAGATGCGAATCTGAAGCTGGCGGTTGCCGGGGTTAGTCTGGTTCGCTATAACGCTTTTCGGGAAACTGGAAGCGATCTAAGTTTCTCTATAGCCCTGCTGGATCGAAACCTGGATGGAATTGTTCTGACCAGCCTTTTTGGAAGAGAGGAGAGCAGGTGTTATGGTAAGCCTATCAAGCAGGGCGAGTCAAGCTATCTGCTCAGCGAAGAAGAATTTCAAGCCCTCGATGAAGCCAGGCATCAGCTCGATGCGCGGCAAAGTTAGGGGTTTCTAGGTGCAGATGCGATGCGTATAGGAAAACGCTGCTTTACCATTATGATCGTGCCTCATTCAGAAGAGACCACCTACAGTTTTCGGCTCCCCCTTTTTGTGGGTCAACTTATTGTGGCCCTACTCGTGGTGGGACTGGCTGCTTTTTTATTTTTAACCTATATATATCGTAATGCTCGCCTGGAAGCCGATGAGGTGCGCATCCTGAGACAGGCGCACCAGGTTCAGCAGGATGAGATCAATGCTTTTGCCCATGAAACCAAGCAGTTGCTCGAAAGGATGGGGCAAATCGAGGATCTGGTGGAAGCGGTGACAGATGGGGCCAGCAAAGCGGGCCTAATTTCCGGCCAGGAGAAGG
>CAZQVX010000024.1:5237-7749 GCA_964596845.1 uncultured Syntrophomonadaceae bacterium
CTATGGATTTTCTACCTACTATGCTCATCTTTCCCGCTTTGCTGTTTCGTCGGGGCGATGGGTAAGTCGGGGCCAGGTGATCGGATATATGGGCCGGAGTGGGCGTGCTACGGGGCCTCATCTTCATTATGAGGTGCATGTAAACGGGACCGCGGTGAATCCGGCCCGATACATGAATTAACATTTAGGCACAGGAGGCTGCAGAAAAATGTTTAGAAAAACCCCCAGTGAAACCCCGCCTGACAAAGTAAACACGGTGATCGGGAAAGAGACTTTCTTCAAGGGATCGATCAGAGCCAAAGGGCTTATCAGGATAGATGGGGAAATGGATGGTGAAATTGAAACCCAGGGGGATGTAGTCATCGGCGAGGGCGGAAAAGTAAAGGTGGATCTTAAAGCCCGTCATGTAGCCATAGCCGGAAAATATGAAGGTAACCTGGAAGCAGAAGGTAAGCTGGAAATTAAAAAAAGTGGTATCGTTGTGGGGACTGTGAAGGCAAACGGGCTTTTAATTGATGACGGGGCTATATTTTCCGGCAGCATTGAGATGAGTCAGGGGGATCAGCCCAACCTATCCTTGTTAAAGCAAAATGCCGGTGACAGCCCGGCAAAAATTTAAAAAAATTAGTGAATCCAATCTTCTATGCAAGGGCGGGTGCAGTTCAAGTTTGTTTGAGGGCCCGCTGCAAACTTCGAGCCATAACCATGGCCAGTTCCAGGACATGAAATAGGCGGGTGCTCTGGAGGACCATTTGCTCCATAAAGCCGCCCAGGTTGACTATGCCACTCAGGTAGATGTGCCCAACGGGAGGCAGTTTTTTATTTACACCAGCGCCTGGAATAAGAGGCCCCTTTCCCACCTCGATTAATCCTACGCTCCCCGGCTTGCCCAGTGAGGCATCTACGGCAATCACTAGAGGCCTTGTTTCGTCACTTGTGATTTTATCTGTGTAGTTTTCCAGGTTCAAAGCATGCACCGGATCTTCCAGCGTCCCCCAGATCGCGGTTCTCGGCAAGGACAACTGCTTTAGATAGGCACCCACCAGCGGTCCCAGGGAGTCCCCAGTCGAGCGGTCTGAACCTATGCAGATGACCAGCCGCTGCCTCTTTTCCAGGACTCCTTCCAGACCGGCCATCAAAATGACCAGCGCACCTGCGATTTTGTCTACAGCTGTCAGGTCTTTACAGTTTACCCTCAACACAGTGTTTTTTACAATAGTGCTATACCGGGGAGGCGTTGCTAAAAGATCGGCCATGCAGCCCTCTCCTCAGGTTCGGTGATACCTTAGTTATATTAAAATACCATTTTAAATATGTATGAGAGAGCGCAATACGATGAGGAAGATGTGTAAAGCGATGTTTTGGATGGATTTGGGCCTTGGTGGTTTGCTGATGTGGGGGGCTGTAACGGGATACCAGACCGGGTGGAAAGAATCAGCCGGGCGTTTGGGGGGGCTTATCTGTACAACTTTGATTGCCCTCCCCGTCATGACCGGCCTCAGGTTGCTGTGGAGTCGCCACTTTCCCATAGAAGAGACAATCAGGGCAATAGTCACCAGCCGCCTGGCGCTGCCTGTGAGCGGTACGTCTTCCGGGAAAGTGCTGTCGTCATGTTTGGGCTTGCCCCATTTTTTAAGTGAAACATTAAACAGCGGGGCGATCTTGACTACATCTGCAAGCTGGCGATCGCCGGCGGAGATGTTGGCCCAAATGCTTGGCTGTACAGCGGCTTTTCTGGCCGGCTTTTGCTTTTGGTGGGGTTTTTTCGCACTTTGCGGTTCATTTGTGGCAGAAAAGGGAGAGTCTAAGTTAGGCCAAAGTGCGCGCTGGGCAGGAGCCTTGACGGGACTGATTCGACAGTGCTGCAAAATTGTTCTGCTTACCGGTATTGCCGCTCCTTTAGCCTGGCTCTGCGGGGTTCCTCCCGATCTGCTGGAGCTTGAAAAATCCCTGTTGGCCCGGTGGGCCTGGCAGATATTTGGCTGCCTTGGAATCTGGCATTAAGGCTCTTTACGGTTATAGGCAGGAATTAAAGGGAAAATGAAGAATAATATACACTTATAATCATATCCAGGTCACAAAAGCGAGGGAAAGATATGCTGGTTGTTATGCTGGGTCCTCCAGGTGCGGGTAAAGGCACACAAGCGGAACGGTTGGTTCAACAATTTCGCCTGGCTTATATCGCCACGGGGGATATCCTACGAGCGGCGGTTAAAAGCGGTAGTCTCCTGGGAGAGCAGGCGCAGGGCTATATGGAGCAAGGGCAGTTGGTTCCCGACGAGGTTGTGGTTGGCATCGTCAGGGAAAGGCTGGCTGATCCTGACTGTGCCGGAGGCGCCATCCTTGACGGCTTTCCCCGGACGGTGGCTCAGGCTCAAGTGCTGGATCAGGTTCTGGAAGGAATTAACAAGAGGGTGGATCGGGTAATCCATATTGAGGTTGATGAAGAAGAGCTTATTATCCGCCTGACCGGTCGCCGGGTGTGCCGGGAATGCGCGGCGACATACCATCT
>CAZQVX010000024.1:7849-11486 GCA_964596845.1 uncultured Syntrophomonadaceae bacterium
CTTTTCGCGTGGGACAGGTTGTCCAGATGAAAAAGGGACATCCCTGTGGAGCCAACCGCTGGCAGATTATCAGGATGGGGATGGACTTCCGGATCAAATGCCTCCAGTGCGGTCGAAGCGTGCTTCTGCCCCGATCCAGGTTTGAGCGCAGGGTTGTAAAAGTCTTGCAGGAAGCATCGGACGCAGAAAGGGAAACTGGAAACTAAGGAGGAGTCCGGGTGTCCTGGAGCTGCGGGATTGTCGGCCTGCCCAATGCCGGTAAGTCTACACTTTTCAAGGCTCTTACGGCTATCGATATAGCCATTGACAGCTACCCCTTTACTACTATAGAGTCCAATATGGCTGTTGTCCCCTTGTATGATCCTCGCCTCGAAACCCTGGCAGGGATCTGTTCCTCTGCAAAAATAACACCTCCGGTAATGCGCATCGTAGATGTTGCCGGACTGGTCAAGGGCGCCAGCCGGGGGGAGGGGCTGGGGAACCGGTTTCTGGGGGAACTGCGCAGCGTAGACCTGCTGATTCATGTTGTGGGCGGATATGAACCCATTGCCGGAAGCGAAGATGATCCTGTCTCTCGAGCTGCAGTGGTAAACCTTGAATTGATCCTTGCCGATCTGGATGCAGTGGCCAGGCGCCGGGATAAGATCCGGCCGCAGTTGAAAAGCGGATCTTCAGAGTGTGCCGCGGAGTTACTTTTTCTCAGCCGCCTTGAAGAACATCTGCAGCGGGGCTATCCTGCTCGTTTACTGACTCTCGGTGCTGCGGATAGACTATTTGTCGATCAACTTTTTTTATTGACTTCCAAAAAGATGCTCTATGTCTTGAATGGGCCGGAAAGCGAAGATTCAACATCTCTCTCTCCCGGACTGGCTGAACTGGCCCGGGCTGAAAGTAGCCCATTGATATCAATATGCGCCAGGCTTGAAGCAGAAATCGGCGAGCTTTCCGATGATGAGAAGGGGCTTTTTTTACAGGAATATGGTCTTAAGGAATCAAAGGTGCAGGGACTTTTGCGTGAATGCTGCTCGCTTTTGGCATTAATAACTTTTTACACCGTGAAGGGTGAAGAAGCCCGGGCCTGGTTTCTTTCTCGCGGATCCACTGCTCAGTCAGCGGCAGGCAAGGTGCATACGGATATAAGCCGGGGTTTTATCAATGCCGAGGTTATCGCCTGGGATCGCCTGATCGAAGCGGGAGGCCTCGCTGCGGCACGTGAGCAGGGAACCGTGCGCACCGAAGGCCGGGATTATCCTGTCGCTGACGGTGATGTGTTATATTTTCGCTTTCGCGGCTGATTGCTTAGTCTTCTTTAAACAAGGCGGTTTACCCGGGGCCCCCGGGGGGACGAGCCCATCACGAAACGACCTGTAATGGCTTGCCCTTAATGATGAAGTATGCTATGATTGTCCTGCGTTACCCTGCTCCGCTATCGGGGCCGTCAGTCCAGAGGGAGGTGAATCGCATTGGCCGTCTATGAAACCATGTTTATTCTTCAGCCCGAACTCGAAAACAAAACCGAAACAGAACTTATCGAGAGTCTCCAGGCCGTTTTACAGAAACTCGGAGGGCAAGTGGACAAAACCGATGACTGGGGAAAACGAAAGCTGGCCTACGAGATCGACAAGTTTGCTGAAGGGCACTACTATTTAATGCACTTTTCGGGATCCCATGAGATTATCCCCGAGCTGGAACACTTCTTCCGGGTTAATGACGCAGTGATCCGCTTTATCATCGTGCGGGAAGAGGAGTAATACGCTCAATTTATAAAAAGGTGGTGCATGGGATGCTGAACATGGTTGTGTTGATTGGACGCTTGACCCGGGATCCGGAGCTCCGTTATACTCCTGGGAACGGTACGGCGGTAGCCACATTTACCCTGGCTGTTGACCGGTCCTTTGCCAACAAGCAAGGGGAAAAAGAAGCCGACTTTATTAACATCGTCACCTGGGATAAACTGGCCGAAACCTGTGCCAATTACCTTCAAAAAGGAAGGCTGGTCGCGGTGACGGGGCGCCTGCAAATCCGCTCATATGATGACCGGGAGGGAGTCCGGAGGAAGGCGGCAGAGGTGGTAGCCCGGGATGTCCGGTTCCTGGAGCGGCCGCGCAGTGAAGAAACTGAATCATTCCCCGGTGATGAAATGGCGGTAGGCGAAGACGATATTCCCTTTTGAGGAGGCTGGTTAGTTGAGGCGCGATAAAGGCCGTAAACCTAAAAGAAAAATCTGTAGTTTTTGTGTGGATAAAATTGAACAGGTTGACTATAAGCAGTATGAAAAACTGAAACGCTTTATCACTGAGCGCGGTAAAATTTTACCGCGGCGGATCTCGGGCAACTGTGCCAAGCACCAACGGCAGCTAACCCGGGCAATCAAAAGAGCACGGATTATGGCCTTGCTCCCCTTTACTGCCGAGTAATACTGTAAAGAAGAAAGGCTCGTCGAGAAAACGGTGCTGGAGACTTCTGCTCCCGGCGCCGTTTTTTAGCTGCCCTTTAGAGCAGGAGGCGGCTGCCCCTAACGCGAAATATTAACCCTATAGCAACTGCCGGGGGTCGGGCCCTGTGCTGTTATTTTTTACTTTGAACGCAGGAGTGAACGATAAATTATTGAAAGGGTGGATCCTATGAAGGTAATCCTTACGGAAGATGTCCCCGGTCTGGGGAAAAAGGGTGAAGTGAAAGATGTTGCTCCGGGGTACGGCCGTAACCTTTTAATTCCCAAGGGGTTGGCTGAAGAGGCTACGCCGGGCCGCCTCCGTGAAAGGGATCACCGGGAGCTGGTCTCGCAGAAGAAAAGCAGTCACATGGAGAAAAAAAGCAGGGTCCAGGCCGAAGCCTTGGAGCGGCAGATCATCAAGTTTCGGCAGGCCGCCGGTGAAGGAGGGCGCCTTTTCGGTTCAGTCACCGCTGCAGATATCGCCGGTGAGCTTCAGAGGCAAGGATTTGCTGTGGAGAAGAAAAAAATTGTTCTAGAGGAACCCATCAAGGCCGCCGGGCGCTATGAAATTGCCGTAAAGCTACATCCCGGAGTAAAAGCCATGGTGATTGTTATTGTAGAAGAGGAGAATTAGGAGGCGAAGATGAATTCGCAGCAGCAGGTAGCTAAACACCAAAAACGCCTCAATGCCCTGATAGACGTGGTCAACAGGCTTTACGGGACCGAAAAAATGGTTTTAAAGGCAGGCAAGCTGGAAGCTCTCTCCCTGATTCACTCCCGCAAACCGGCCCAGCAGCTGCTGGGCTTGCAGCGATTGGTTTTTGAGAATCCAACCCTGAGCAAGCCGCCCACAGCAGAACAGTTTCCCCAGGCCTTTACTGAGCTTGAGGAGGCGCTGGCAGACCTGCTGGCCCGTCGTTCTCTTGAAGAATCGCTGGAACAAAAAATCAAAGAACATCTTGAAAAGCAGCATGAAGAGTATATCCAGGAGATTAAAAAAGATGTTATCCGGGTGTGGGGCGGTGTAGAGAACCCGCAGACATTGAAGAAATACGCACTGACAGAGAAAATGTTTGCGCAGCAGCTTTCCCGATCCGCCCAGGAGATGCTCCGCCCTGCAGAGCTGGACCAGATTGTCGGGCAGAGAGAAGCCATTGCAGCGCTGGTATCAAAGCTGGCCTCGCCCTATCCGCCGCATAT
>CAZQVX010000024.1:11586-13034 GCA_964596845.1 uncultured Syntrophomonadaceae bacterium
GTATCCGACGCACACAGCGGCATTCTGTTTATTGACGAGATCGGCGAAATGGATCTCGCATTGCAGAGCAAACTTCTCAAGGTTATGGAGGATAAGCGGGTTCTATTTGATTCCGCTTATTATGATCCTGCTGATGCACAGGTGCCAAAATATATCCGGCTCCTCTTCGAGCGGGGAGCACCTGCCGATTTTGTCTTGATTGGAGCGACCACCCGATCGCCCGAGGCGATTTCACCGGCTTTTCGTTCACGCTGTTCCGCCGTATATTTTGAACCGCTCACACCGGCAGAAATTGAAGAAATTGTGCACAGCTCCGCAGCGAGGCTGAAGCTTTCTGTTGATCCTGAGGCGGCGCACCTGGTCAGTCGCTATACCTGTGAGGGGAGGCGTGCGGTTAACCTGCTTGTAGATGCATACGGTCGGGCTCTTTACGAACAGCAGCGTCGGGATGGCTCCCGGGATAACGTCCATGTCAGCACTGCATTGATGCAAAAAGTCTTGATGAGTAATCGCCTTTTTCCCTTAAGCCCTGTTCCGGTTGGGGGCGAGGCTGTGATCGGGCGTGCGCTTGCTCTCGGCGTGAGCGGTTTTACCGGGATGGTACTAGAAATTGAGGCGCTGTCTTTTCCCGCTGCCGAGAGGGGCCGGGGGAATATTCGCTTTAACGAGACGGCGGGGTCGATGGCTCGGGATTCTGTTTTTGTAGCGGCATCTTTATTGCGCAAACTGTCAGGCATCGATCTTGGAGATTATGATCTGCACCTCAATGTAGTCGGCGGGGGGAATATTGACGGGCCTTCTGCCGGAGCTGCTATTTTTCTGGCTATACTCAGTGCTGTGAATGGGCTGCCGCTGGCTCAGGATTGTGCCGTTACCGGAGAGATATCTCTCGGAGGCCAGATGAAACCCGTCGGCGGGATTGTCGAGAAAATATATGGGGCGCGCCTTGCCGGATTAAAAAAGGTAGTGGTGCCTCTAGAAAACAATACCGAACTGAACAGCCGTTTTCCGGAGATAGAAGTTGCAGTTTCCGGGACGGTGGAGGATCTGCTGCCACATTTTTTGTCAAGCAGTGCGCTCCGAAAACTACGGCTAAAGGAGAGTTGAGCCATGGTTCTCGCTGTTGACAAAATCCCCCCGCAGAGCATTGAGGCGGAACAATCGGTCCTCGGCTCGATGATTATTGAGAAAGAGGCAATATTTTCAGCTGCTGAACTGCTGCGCGATAGCGATTTTTACCGAACCGCGCATCAGAAAATTTTTAGGGCCATTGCGGTTTTAAGTGAAAAGGGTGAACCGGTGGATCTGGTTACCCTCGCCGACGAATTGCAACGGCGCCATTCTCTTGAGGATGCGGGAGGGACAGCTTATTTAAGCGCCCTGGCCGGTGCTGTGCCTACAGCGGCTAATGTGCAGTATTATGCTCTCATCGTGCGGGAAAAAGCAGT
>CAZQVX010000025.1:0-10515 GCA_964596845.1 uncultured Syntrophomonadaceae bacterium
CGCCACCCCGGCGACCAACTCCTGGACCGCTTTGGTCTGGGCATCTGAAGCCAGATAGGGAAAGGGGATCCCCCGGATATTGCGGGCGATGCGCACCCGTGAGCTGATCACTGTTTCCGCCTCGGGGCCGCTGCCGTCCATCCACTTGCTGAAATTAATCTCTCCTTGTTTCAACTCTGCTCCCCCTCCTTCATCTCTTTTTCCAATACCCTGATCTGATCGCGCAGTGCGGCGGCTTTTTCGAATTCTTCTTTTTTCACCCTGAGCTTTAGCTCTTCCCGCAGCTGCTCCAGTTCTCGCACAAAACGGACCGCGCCCCGGCTCCGGTGTGGAACCTTGCCGGTATGCCTGGTACTACCGTGAATCCGGCGCAGTAAGGGGCCCAGCTGCTCATCGAAAGCCCGGAAGCATTCACTGCAGCCCATTTTTCCAATCTGGCTGAACTGCGCGAATGTCAAGCCGCAGGAGGGACATTGCACTTTCGCCTTGCGCAGCGCCTCCCGCGAACCGCGCATGCTCTCTCCAAGCAAGCTGCCCAGAAGGTTCGGCAGGGAAAGTTTCGGTTCGAAAGAGAAATCAAGTTCATCGTGTCCCTGGGCACAGCGCCGGCATAGATGCAATTCGGTTTTGCGCCCGTTAACAATTTTCGTAATATGCACGGTTGCTGTTTCCTGGCGGCATTCCTCGCAAATCATCTGGATTACACCCTTCCTTAGTAACTGTTTTTCAAGACTGCCTCCAGGGAAGCCCGGAAAAGTCTTTTTTGGATCTGCCTCATCTCGGCCCCATCGCAGCCCCGGTAATGTTTATCCTGTAGTAAAGTCCCCATCATCTGTGCTTCGCGCCGGGAAAGGAATTTTTCTTCCAGAATCAGTTTTAAAAATTGCTTCGTCCGTGCCGGTTCGAAGGGCACAGAATCCATCTCGCTGAATATTTCCGCCCAGTTACGCCCCCCAGGCTGCACGATGCGGTAAATGCGGATATAACCGCTGCCGCCCCGCCTGCTTTCCACCAGGTAACCGCGGGCCGGGGAGAAACGACTGCTTAAAACGTAGTTAACCTGTGACGGGACACAGGAAAACTTACGGGCCAGATCCGCCCGCTGGATTTCAACAAAATTCCGCATGCTGATGGCCAGCATTCTTTTGAGATACTCTTCAATATGATCAGTCAGTGAAGCCACCAGGATCACCCCTCCCCCGACATCTTTGACCATCATTGACCTAGGCGTTAAACCCCTGTGAACCACGGGGCGCCGGTATGGTCTGACCATCTTTGACCTATATCTATTATAACCAATCTCCATTTAAAATCAAGCACCGTTTCAGTTTATTATGCCGCCAGGCCCAGGGTAAAAACCCTACTTTTTAAGGTCAGGCGCTGTTTTTCTTTTGTTTTTGCTGCACAAGGGGATATTTCAGAGGCTAACCAGAGTATATTATGATGTGAACGATGCAATGTTTTTATTCCGGATCAGACTGAAACTGGAGGCTTATAGTATTGGTTCACAGGTATCGCTTCTCCCTGCCAGCGAACCTGCAGGATTCCTTCTACAAAGGCCAGCCTTTGAAAAAGCTGGTTTCGATCAAAGTTCAGAGGAATGACCAGCACAAATTCAATATCGATGACCTCTTTTTCCGCATCACCCACCCGATCTGGAGCGCTGTCCAGCTCAATCTTAAGGATGTTAACTTTAAGATCAGTGAGAATGCCCGCCACTTTACCGACCAGTCCGGCCTGGTCGGACATATGCAGAATCAGGCGCTTGACCCGGTATGATGAGAGAAAGACCCGATCGAGGCGCCCCAAAACTAATAAGCTGATCAGGACAACTAGCGTAGCCAGTAGCGCGCCAAAATAAAAACCGATGCCCACAGCCAGGCCGATGGCGGCAACCGCCCAAAGGCTGGCTGCCGTAGTCAAGCCCCGGATACTGCCCCGCTGCCTGAGGATAGTGCCGGCGCCCAGAAAGCCGATGCCGGTAACTACCGAGGCGGCAATACGGCTGGGATCAGCCATCTCGGCCAGGGCTCCGGTAAAGCCGTAGGCTGAAACCATCATGATCAGGGTTGCCCCCACACAAACAAGGATGTGGGTCCGAAAACCTGCCGGCAGGTTCTGGCTTTCCCTCTCAAAACCGACCGCGCCCCCAAAAACTATGCCCAGCCCCAGGCGCAATGCAATTTCCCAATAGCTTAACACCATAATCAACCCCTCACTTTTTTCCCGGCAGATAACTGCACGGCCTCGGCCTCTTCAAAACCTAAAGCAGCGACCCGGAAGGATGCTGCTTTAGGGGTCTCTAAACCGACAGCCGCTTTATTATTCTATTCCTCAACCCCGGCAGGATGCAGCGCCCCTGCATTATAATAATTGGCTGCATTCCAGAGCAGAAACTCAGAAATCCCCAGATCCCGGGCTGCGTTGATCTGCGCTCTGATCTCCGCCGTCCCGTAAACATGGCCCATGGTAAATGACTGCAGCCAGGGGCGTAGCTCTGCCTGAAGTCCGGCATGGGCCAGGCGGCGCTGAGCCGCAGATAGGCTGCGATAAACCGTTTCATAAGGGGCGGCATCCGGATCAGGCAGCCCCAGGTTACCCCGCTCGTAATGGGAGGGGTAAACCATGGGGCAAACGTAATCCACTGCGGAAGCCAGGGCTTCAAGACACTGCCCGATACCCATGCCCCCCGGATCCGTTGTCACCATACCAAAAGCATCAGCAGAAAGTTCCACCCCATCGTATTCGCCCAAAGAGGCCCGGGCATAACGCAGAAAAGAGGGAATAACCTCATTAAAGGGGGTCCCGTCTGCCGCCGGATAGACAGCGGCAGCCAGGTTGCCGCTGTCCGGAAAGCGCACATAATCAAACTGGATTTCACGAAAGCCGAGCTGAACCGCTTCGCGAGCTATGGCTACAATGTATTTCCAGTTCTCTTTGTTATAGGGATCGAGCCAGCAATCTCCGCCGCCGTCGCGCCAAAGCCCACCCTGGCGGTGCTGTATCGCCTGCCCGGGCCGATACCGGGCCATTACACTATCTTTAAAAGTGACGATGCGGGCAATGGGATAAACCCCATGCTCTTCTAGCAGCTTCATGAAGGCGACCGGATCGGATATATAACTATGCGGAGCTCCGGCCTCCGCCGCCCAGGGGACACCGGTGTGAGAGTAAGTGATACGGCCGTTATCATCTTTTAGATCAACAACTACACTGTTCAGCTCGGTTCGATCCAGGAGCCTTAGCAAATCAGAAAAATGTCCCTTACCAGCGGTGTAACCGGTGACGTAGATCCCTTTAACCACTTTTGGCCGTAAGATCAATGGCGCCTCGGGCCACACCGGCACCCAGGAGCTGCCCGGAACAACCTCTGGAGGGGGCTTCTTCTCATCCGGCGGTAACAATGGCTCTGTTTTGGGAAGGGCAAAACCGTAGCTGATCCAGTAATCAACAGCCGAGGAAACAGCTGCCAGAATGGCCAACATCCCAATGAAGGTAAATAGAATTTTCAAGCCGCGTTGCTGCTTCTTCAGGACGATCTCCCCTCCCATTTTTTTATATAAGGATGCCTCCCGGTAACAGAATCTTTTAACTTATTCCTTCGATTATATCACATCCATGCAACCACGCAGCCATGGGTTTTTAAACCGGGCTGAAGACAAAATTCCCACATTTTATCCGGTAAAATGCAGCATGATCCCCTGCGTACAAACAAGATTCAGCATGTCGAATTATGTTGAAAGAGTGCTGATCTTAAAACGATAGGCTGTGAGCAATAGAGGGCAGCACCTGCCTGATCGCCAAAACAGGCGCAAAAAGATCACCCATCTGCTGCAAGCGGGGCAGAACATTTTGCAGCGTGAATTCCCCCGGCAGAATCTCTTCCCGGCCCACTTCATCCCAGGTTAGCGGAAGCGAAACCGGCGCCCCGGGAAGCGGGCGAGGGCTGTAAGGCGCCGCCAGTGTCTTGCCGCGCCCGTTTTGCAGGTAATCCAGGTAGAGTTTGCCCCCGCGCTGCCCTACTTTGCGCTCCAACGTAGTGATCCCGGGATAAGCCTGATGCACGTGGCGGCAGATCCCCTCGGCAAAATCCCGGGCCTGGCGGTAGGTATAGAGCGCTTCGATAGGCAGGTAGATCTGCATACCGGTAGCCCCGGACAACTTGGGGTAACACTGCAGCTGCAACTCCGCCAGTAGCTCCTTGATAGCAATAGCAACAGTACATATATGAGAAAAGATGGTCTGCTCCATGGGATCCAGATCGAAAACCACAAAATCAGGCTCGTCAAGGCTGTCCACCCCAGAAAGCCAGGGGTGCAGTTCAATACAGGAGTGATTGCCCAGCCAGATGAGGGTTTCTATAGAATCAGCGATGATATAAATCGTCTCTTTGCCGTCACTGTGCTTGATGGAGCAGGTGCGGAGCCACTCCGGAGCCCCGGCCGGAACATTTTTTTGATAGAAGCCCTCTGCGTCAATCCCATCGGGAAAGCGCTGCACCACAAGAGGGCGATTGCGCAGATGGGGCAGTAAGTAGGGCGCCACTTCAATATAATAACGAATCAAATCATGTTTGAGCAAGCCATCATCGGGCCAGAGTTCGCGGTCCAGATTGGTTACGGAGAGCTCTTTATCGTTTACCGTAAGCATTGACATATTTCCACCCCCTCGGGTAATCAGGTGGGACACCGGGGACAGTCTTGTTCGTCCCACTTGTTTCCTTTTTAATTAAAGCAAAGCCTCTGCAGGAGGGCGGTCGGTGAAGCCCAGCACCACCGGGGCGCGCATCCGCAGGTCATCTGTCCATTCCGCAAACTCTACCTGTACCGTCATCCGCGGTTCCAGCCAGAGAAAATCCCGGCCCCGGGGAGGATTGCTGAAATGAGGCGTGGAAGAACTTTCCCCCAGTGCATGATCTCTAAGGAGCAGCAGCTCATCTTCTTTTAGCCCTGAACCTGCTTTGCCGATGTAAAGCAGCTCCCCCTCGCGATAAGCTCCCAGAAGCAGCGCACCCACTACGCCCCCGGTCATGGTTAATCCCCCAACAGCACAAAGTTGGCGGCGGCGGGGTTTGATTTTCAACCATTCAGCGGACTTGCGCCCGCTCCGATAAGGGCTCCCCCTCTTTTTTGCTACAATCCCCTCCATCCCCGCCTGCTCGATCTCCCGATAAAGCGCACCCCCATCGTCGAAATTATCATTGAGGTAAAGTGGGGGAGCAGTCTCTACTATTTGTCTCAACAGACGCTGCCTCTCCTCCACAGGACGTCCGGTAAGATCTGCATCGTTCAGGTAGAGAAGGTCAAAGAGACAGTAGGTGCAGGGAATCTTCCGCTGAAGAGCCCGGATAACAGGATCGCGGCTGCAAAAGTCGCGCTGAATCAACCGCGCAAAGCTGGGCTTCCCCCCGGACAGGGCTATAACCTCTCCATCAAAAACAGCGTTCTTGATCCCCTTTAAATCAGCCAGCTTGCGCAGTTCAGGATATTGCGCTGTACGCTCCCTGCCTTTGCGATTTTTCAAGGTCACCTGCCGCTCGTCGACCAGGGCCAGGATGCGCACTCCATCCCATTTTATCTGATAGATATAATCCGGACTGTTCAGGGGTTCTTTCCTGCTCACCGGCTGCATCGGTTGAACCATGATGAAAAATTTACGGGCTGCGGATAGAGGCTTAAGTAACACCTGCACCGGCTTTCTTTCTCTTACTGCGTCCCGCTCCCTCCCGGGCGGCTTTACGGGTGGCTTCAACACTGGCTTTCAGCGCTTCAACGAGATCGATGACCTCGCCCTTCTCCGGCGAAGGAGCGATAAAGACATCTTCACCGGTAATTTTAGCTTCAATTATCTCTAGAAGAGCCTTGCGATATTCATCAGTGTATTTCTCCGGTGAAAAAGGGGCCTTCAAATTCTCGATTAGCTGCCGGGCCATCTGCAATTCATTATCCTGCACCTTGATCTCACGATTCCAGGTTGGAAGCTCTGCAGTCGGCCGGACTTCATCGGGATAAAACATGGTTTCGAGGGCCAAAGAATCACCATAGACTCGAAGCACCCCCAAAGCCTGCCGGGAGCGCAATACTATGCGGATAATAGCCACCATTTCCGCCTCAGACATGGACTGCAGCAGCAGTTGAAAAGCTTTCTCACCGGTTTCTCCCGGGGCGAGATAGTAAGAGCGGTCGTAATAGATGGGATCCACCTCTTCGCTGCGCACAAAGTCCACAATGGCGATGCTCTTGCTCGTCTCTGCGGGGATGCGGGCGAAGTCGCTTTCATCGATAACGACGAACCGCCCCTTCTCGTATTCGTAGCCCTTGACAATCTCCTCCATGTCTACTTCTCTGTTACAGGTGGGGCAAACTTTGCGGTATTCAACAGGGGTCCGGCAGGGCTCATGCAGGTAGCGGAAACGCACATTCTTCTGCTCGGTAGCGGCAAAAAGCCGCACCGGAATATTAACCAGCCCGAAACTGACCGAGCCTTTCCAAAGAGGACGCACCACACTATCACCCCGGATAATTATCTTGCTCCTATTATTCCAACAGGATCAGTCTTTATCCGGTGTTCGCCACATCTATCCGTTTTCTCCCGCCCTGGCCGCATTCAGGCTGCGGGCGGCGGCAGTTGCAGCGACGGCTCCGTCTGCTGCTGCAGTGACAATCTGACGCAAGGTGGTGCGCCGGACATCGCCGGCAGCGTAAACCCGCGAAACCGATGTCTCCATAAATTCATTGGTAATCACGTAACCGCCTTCATCCAGCGCCACTTCATCGCGCAGAAAAGCGGTACTGGGAATGCGCCCGGTAAGGACAAAGATTCCATCAACAGCAAGTTCATGCTCCCCATCCTCCTGAAGCAGGCGCAGTCCTGTAACCTTTTGTTCGCCCTCTATTTTCTGAACGGTGCTGTTCCAGATCACTTCTACGTTGGGTAGGGCAAAGATTTGATCCTGCAGCGCTTTCACCGCCCGGAATGAACCGCGGTTATGAATCAAATAGATTCTTTTAGCAAAACGGGCAATAAAGAGCGTCTCTTCCAGCGCAGCGCTGCTGCCTCCTACCACCGCCACATCCTTATCCCTGAAGAAGGCAGCATCGCAGGAAGCGCAGTGCGAAATGCCGCGACCGCGCAGATCTTCTTCACCCTCCACGGTGAGCAGTTTGGGTGTTGTTCCGGTAGCTATTATTACCGCCCGCCCCGCAATCTCCCCTTCGGAAGTAAAGACCTTTTTGATTTCCCCTTTGAAGGAGATCTGCTCAACCTGGGCCGCCTCGGTGTGGACTTCAAAACGGCGCAGATGTTCGTCCAAGAGCAGCCCCAATTCAGGGCCGGTAATACCTTCAGGAAATCCGGGATAGTTATCGATGCGGTCTACAGAAACCAGCCGCCCGCCCACAAGCATTTTTTCAATAACAATGACAGATAACCCGGCCCGGGCGCCGTAGATGGCTGCGCTTACCCCGGCAGGACCTCCTCCTAAAACGATAAGATCATAAAGTTTTTCCTGCGACATGCTGCTTTATCCTCCTTTGTCAGCATCTGCCGCCCAGATCTGTTTGAAGCACCATGTTCAGATCCAGGGAGCGGTAAGAATGGGTTAGAGCCCCGCAGGAGATATAGTCAACGCCGGCAGCAGCGACCTCCCGCAGCCTTTCAAAATCGATATTGCCCGAAGCCTCCAGCAGGGCGCGGCCCGCAGTAATCTGTACTGCCTTCGCGATCATCGTAGAATCCATGTTGTCTAGTAAAATAATATCAGCACCGGCCGCCAGCGCCTTTTCAAGCTGCTCCAGATCGACAACTTCAACCTCTATACGCCATATAAAAGATCCCCGCTCACGAACCGCCTTAATAGCTGCAGTAATACCGCCGGCAGCGCTGATATGATTATCCTTGATCAGGATACCGCTGTCCAGGGAGAAGCGGTGGTTCATCCCCCCGCCCATACGAACCGCATATTTCTCCAGGACTCGCCAGCCCGGCGTCGTTTTACGAGTATCAGCAAGTTTTGCCGGAAAACCCTCGATCTCCTTAACCCATGCTGCCGTCTGGGTGGCGATCCCCGACAGGCGCTGCAGGAAGTTCAGAGCAGTCCTTTCAGCAAAAAGAAGTGCACGCAGCCGACCGCTGATCCGCATCACCGGCTGCCCGGCTCCTACTCTTTCACCCTCTTCCACAAGGCTTATACATTCCAAATCCTCATCGATATCTTGAAAAGTGTACTCCGCCAGGGGCAAACCGGCAATAACTCCCTCCTCCCGGGCATGGATGCAGCCTGTCCCCTTCGCTTGCGAAGGAACGATGGCTTCGGTGGTCACATCTCCATACGCCAGATCTTCGCGCAGGGCATTTCCCACCGTTTTTCTAATAAATTGCCTCGACAGCATCAAATATAACCTCCTTTAAACAGCCAATTTGGGAGTGCCCCCAAGAGAATATCTCTTTTTAGCATCCTCAGTCTGAGGGGACCGCCAGCATCCTTCTCAGGGCCTTCGCCGCCCTTTCTCGAATTTCATCAGGGACCGAAACCCGGTGCTGCATCTTCTCCAGCGCTAAAAGGACTTTCGCAGGAGTAGTATATTTCATGTTGGGACAGATGAGGCCGGGTGCAGGAGTATAATATTTCAGATCAGGGCGCTCTTTATATAAACGGTAAACCATCCCTGACTCGGTACCCACAACAATCTCTTCAGCTTTCGTCTCCTTGACAAAACGGATCATGCCGCCTGTACTGAGAACCTCGTCAGCCAGTACTACCACCTCGGGCCGGCACTCAGGATGGACAATCACCAGAGCTTTCGGATGGGCCTGACGGGCCCCGGCAATATCCTCCGGAGTAATACGGTGGTGGGTAATGCAGTACCCCGGCCAGGGGATAATTATCTTATCGGTGTGACAGGAGACATAGTGGGCCAGGTTTTTGTCGGGCGTAAAGATAACCTGCGCTGCGTCCAGAGAATTTACAACCACAGCGGCGTTTGCCGAGGTTACACAGATGTCGCTTTCAGCTTTAACGGCAGCTGATGAATTGACATAGGCAGCAACGGCTGCATCAGGATATCTCTTCCTAAACCGGCTCAAGGCTGCAGGTGCAATCATGTCAGCCATAGGACAGCCGGCGGCTTTTTCAGGAATCAGCACCATCTTATCAGGGGCCAGGATCGCTGCGCTCTCTGCCATAAAATCAACACCACAAAATACTATAATTTCACAATCAAGCGCTGCCGCGATGCGGCTAAGTTCAAGTGAATCCCCGGTATAATCAGCCAGATCTTGAACCTCATCTACCTGGTAGTTATGCGCCAGAATAACCGCATTCCGTTCTGCTTTCAGCTCACCAATTCTTTCTTTAATTTTCTGCAGAATCATTGGCGCTAACCTCCTTCCCCCATAAGGCCTTTAGGAATATTATGACGGCAGGCTTTTACATTTGTCAACCTTGGGCCAGTGTTCCATATATGCCTGTCGGCTGCAGGGAATGGTCCGGTCAAATATGGTATAATCCATATGCCGGGAGAGGCATAATGAAACCATGAAGGAGGAATCTGCATGAAAGAACAGATTGAACTGGTTTTGCAGAAAGTTCGGCCGGCCCTGCAGCGGGACGGCGGAGATGTAGAAGTAGTAGAAGTAACCGGGGACGGCATCGTCCGGGTGAAACTCACCGGGGCATGCCACGGCTGCCCTATGGCCACGCTGACCTTGAAGCAGGGCATTGAACGCGTACTGATGCAAGAAATACCTGCCATTAAAAGGGTAGAGTCCGTATAGCCGATGCCGGCTATAAACCGGGTATCTTAATTCATGCGCCGGAGTGTATTTAATGAGCGAAATCTATCTGGACAACAGCGCCACAACCCGTCCTTTCGACGAGGTCATCGAGCTTCTCAGCCGCATCCAACAGGAAAATTACGGCAACCCCTCTTCGCTTCACAGCAGAGGGATCGCGGCTGAGAAGCTGCTCGTTGAGGCGCGCCGCAGTATTGCCTCCCTTTTACAATGCCGGGAAAATGAAATCTATTTTACATCCGGCGGCACCGAAGCTAACAACATGGCGCTCAAAGGAGCTGCTTACCGGCGAAAGCGCCGGGGCGGGCACATTATCACTACGCAGATCGAGCATCCTTCGGTCATTAACTGCTGCCGCCGGCTTGAGAATGAAGGATTTGCGGTAGATTATCTGGCGGTAGACTCCCATGGTTATATAGATCTTGATCAGCTCGAAAAGATGATTGGGGAAAAAACCATCCTGGTCAGCACGATCCACGCAAATAATGAGACCGGCACCATCCAGCCGCTTGAAACAATCGGTGCGCTGGTAAAAGCACGTAACCCGCAGGCGCTCTATCATGTCGATGGAGTCCAGTCCTTTGCCAAGATCCCTGCATCACTGCAGCGCTGGCAGGCGGACCTGTACAGCTGCAGTTCCCATAAGATCCACGGGCCCAAAGGAGCGGGAGCGCTCTGGATCAGAGAAGGGGTGACCCTGCAACCCCTGCTGCAGGGAGGCGG